>JAJTHX010000093.1 GCA_021300125.1 Betaproteobacteria bacterium
TTCGCGCCCGCCGATTCGGCCATAGCCGGACACCTTGCCGTCGGCCGGGGTCGAGCCTTTGTCCTCGGGCCGGCTCGACACGCCGAACAGCCCGGATTCGAGGAACGAGCCGGCATCGAACAGGCGATCGATGCGCTCGCGCGCGTTGAGCACGCCCTGCGCCTTGCGCTCGGCCAGTTTCTCCGGCCCGCCCATCGCCAGGGCGCGGCGCTTGCGTTCGTCGAGTTCGCGAATCAGTTCTTCAAAGGCCATGTCGGTTCCGGTGATCAGAGTTTGACGCCGAGGTCACGCACCAGCCTGCCCCATTGTTCGATGCCGCTGCGCATGGATTCACGCAACTGCTCGGGCGTGCCGCCGACCGGCTCGGTGCCATCGGCGGCAAAAGCGGCCCGGACTTCGGGCAGAGCCAGCACGCGGTTGGCATCGGCATTGATTTTCTGGATCAGCGGCGACGGCGTTTTCGCCGGCGCAAGCACGGCAAACCAGCTCGCCGCCGAATAACCGGCGAGACCCGATTCCGCCACCGTGGGAACCTCCGGCATTACCGGCGACCGCTGCGCCGAAGTCACGCCGAGCACGCGCAGGCGCCCGCTTTTGATATGGGGCACCGCAGCCGGAAATGGCGCAAACGCGAGCTGGATCTGGCCGCCGATCACATCGGTCACCGCGGGGTTGGCGCCCTTGTACGGCACATGCGTCATCGGGATGCCGGCCAGCGCCTTGAAATGCTCGGCAAAGAGGTGGTTCCAGGTGCCGGTGCCGGCCGAGCCATAGTTCAGCTTGCCGGGGTTGGCCTTGCCGTAGGCGATCAGGTCAGCGACTGTTTTCACCGGCAGGCCGGGATTGACAACCAGCAGTCCCGGCGGCTGTGACACCAGCACCACCGGCGCAAGGTCCTTCATCGGATCGTAGGGGAGTTTCGGAAACAGGCTGGGCCCGACCAGGATGTTGCCGAAGGACGCCAGTGCGATGGTGTAGCCGTCGGCCGGCGCCTTGGCCAGCATCTCGACGCCCAGCGTGCCACCGGCCCCGGCGCGGTTGTCAACGACGACCTGCTGGCCCCAGCGCTCGGAGAGTTTCAGCGCGATCAGCCGCCCCTGCACGTCGGTGTTGCCACCCGGTGCGAACGGCACGATGAATCGCACCGGGCGCACCGGAAAATTCTGCGCTGCCGCCGGCACTGCCGCCGCAAGGGCTGCGGCCAAAACAATCCACATCCGGTAAACCATGGGTTCTCCTCATGTAAAGGCGGGCGTTGCGCGGTCTCGTTGCCGCCTGGTCACCGCCGTGACGACGGAAATTTTGACGCCTGAATCAGTAACTGGTCGGCCAGTTGCGCAGCAGGTGCTGGCCCACGCCGTTCTTCATGCCCCTGCGGTGCACTTCGAGGATGCGGATCAGCCATTCGCGCGTGTCGCGCGGATCAATCACATGCTGCGCCTCGTACAGCTCGGCCAGACCCCAGGCGGACGTGTCGCGCTCGACCTCGGCCTTGAGCCTGGCGAACTTCTCCGGATCGTCCTGCTGCTTCACGCCATAGAGCACGTTGACCGACACCGCCGGGTCCATGAAGCCGAGGTCGGCGGTCGGCCATACCGCGACTTCATCGGCATTCTTGCCGCCGGCCATGTTGATGTAGGCCTGGCCGTAGTCCTTGCGCATGATGATGGTGATCTTGGGCACGGTGACCTGGGTCAGCGCGTTCATCCAGTTGATGACCTTGCCCGGCATGCCGCGGATCTCGCCTTCGACACCGATCAGGAAGCCCGGCACATCGACCATGAACACCAGCGGGATGTTGAAGGAGTCGCACAGCACCATGAAGCTGATGACCTTCTGCACCGCGTCGGCGTCCAGGGCCCCGCCCTTGAACATCGGGTTGTTGGCGATGAAGCCCGTGCTCTTGCCATCGACGCGCGCGAGCACGGTGGCCACCGATTTTCCGAAGCGCTCCTTCAGCTCAAAGGATGAATCCTTGTCAGCGACGGCAGCGATGATCTTGCGCACGTCGTAAACCTTGTTGCGCGACTCCGGGAGGATCTCGAAGATGTTCTTGCAGGCCCCATCGGAGCCGGCAGGCACCGGGGCTTCCGGCGGCGGCTGCATGTGGTGGCTCGGCAGGTACGACAGGAATTTCCTGATCGCGTCCATCGCCTGCTCGTCGGTATCCACCGCCATGTCGGCGAGTCCCGAAACGCCGGTCAGCAGCTTCCAGCCGCCAAGCTCCTCGGCGCTGATCGGCTTGTTGATCGCGATCGAGGTCACGTTGGGACTGGCGATGGCCATGATCGCACCCTTGCGCATGACCACGAAATCCGACATCGCGGAATACCAGGTGGATGAGCCGTAGCACTGGCCCAGCAGCGCCGAACACCAGGGCGACTCGCGCAGGCGCTGGTACTCGGTCGGGTCCTGCGCGATGATCGCGCGGCCGGCGGAACCCATGCGGTCGGGCATGCGCGCGCCCGAGGATTCGCCGAGCATGACCAGCGGCAGGCCGCGCTTGCTGGCGACCTGCTTCACATGCTTGATTTTTTTCATGTTGATCACCGCGCTGGAGGCGCCCAGCACGGTGAAATCGTTCGACACCAGCGCGATCTCGCGGCCGTCGATCTTGGCGAAGCCGGCAACCTTGCCGTCGGCCGGCGTCTTGTGCTTGACCTCGGGGCGGTTGCTGCGCGCGAAACGGCCGGACTCGATGAACGAGCCTTCGTCGATCAGGTAATCGATGCGCTCGCGGGCATTGAGATGGCCCTCGGCCTTGCGCTTGGCGAGCTTTTCCAGCCCGCCCATGCCCAGGGCTTCGTCGGTTCTTTGCTTGAAATCTTCGATCAGTTTTTCGAATGCCACGTTGAAGTCCTCACTCAGGCTGCGCCGCACATGAAGATGACGGACGCCGGGGAAGTTCTGATTCTAGGACAGGGGCAGAAGACTGTCCGCAGGCCGGCCGGGTCGTGGACGCTTCAGAGCTTGAATCGGCTTATACCGCAATGGACGCAGTTTATGGCAGCGCCAATTCAGGCGTCGAGCAGCCTGCGTGCCAGCACAGACTGCATGTCGCGGCGACCGTCGACGACCAGATGTACAAGGACCTGTTTCCCTGTTACGCGATAGATCAGGCGATAAGGTTTGAAGAATACCTGGCGATATTCCTTGATGCCGAGAGCAAGCAGTTCCTTGGGATGGCTGCCTCGTTCGGGAAAATGCGCCAGCCCATCCATGGCCTCCATCAGACGGTCAAGCAGGTGATCGGCCTGTGAATCACCAGCGCTGCGAGCTACGTAATCGTGCAAAGCCGCGATATCGCGTTCCGCAACAGCCGTCAGCAGAACATGGAATGCCACACTTTGCCCTGCCATTGGCTGGATCAGCGGGAATTACGTTTCGCCCGCAGGCGCGCAATGACTTCGCTGGCTGGCTTGAGCCTTCCCGCGGCTACATCCTGATTACCCATGGCAAGGAGTTTCAGCAAGGCCAGGGTTTCCTGGGTTTCCTCATACGACGCCACATCCTGCAACACCGCCTTGGCCTCGCCGTTCTGCGTGATGACCAGCGGCTCGCGCTGCTCGGCGATGTGGGTGAGCACCTCGGCGGCGTTTGCCTTGAGGTAGCTGATCGGTTTGACTTGGGTCGAGTAGCGCATGGGGAACTTTCGGACGATGTATGGACTGAATATAGTCTTTTTATAGTCCGATTACAACCCGGTATTCATTCGGCGGAATGCGCTGCGCTTGTTGCGCCGCACGAGTGGTAGTCCACTCACTTTAAACCGACTTCGGTACTTTTCGTAACGCAACACCCTGCGTTTCAAAGTGCGAATGCTTTTTCAAGATCGGGGTGTAAAGAGCCATACCATCGCAGATGAAGCAAATGAATAACTCTTCGCAAGGCAAAGAATGCAAGGCCGGAAATTATGGCCATAAGTATTTTTATGAAAACTAAGCTAAAGATTCCCGCAGTAACACTAGCGGCGTCGGAAAACCAGGTTACTGCTGGAAACATACCGATAATTTGCCAGCCGAAAATGACTCCAATAATGCCGCGGATTATGCGCAGCAACGCAAATATTACTTTTTCAAAAGGGGATTTATTTTTAGAATCTCGGAGCTTTGCTTTATCAGCGTCCGAATTGCTGTTTTCATTGACAAGAATCCAAAGCACCCCGGATATCAGTGCAACTGCAAACCATTGAGCTAGCAAAACTGCAACATTCACAGATGCGACTAAGGTACCTCTTTTGGGCGGGTCAAATAAGAACCCATAACCCATGTTCATTTCAGTTCCTCGAATGGTGATCTGGAATGGTGGGTATAAAAGCATTCCCGCGGTTATAAAAACAAAAATGTATAAAACAAGTTTTTGTTTTTGATTCACTTAACTACCCCACTATTATCTAGCTTGGCAAATTCAAAACGTAGCATCTTCGCACTACAGTTTTTCCCATCGAACGAAGAGCAATTCGGTAATCTTCTCTCTATCGCTTTCCTTACACAAAATCGGTATTGGGCTTTGACGTAACGCCCTTGCTATTGCATAGCGATGATTTCCACCAAAAAGCATCAATGTATTTTTTTTAGAAGGAAATACTGCTGGGGGAGAAACTTTATACCCATTGGCTAGATAAGCAATTAGATAGGCGAGCTTGCTTGGCGATCCTACTGACCATAACTCATCGTCAGTTCGATGGTTAAACGGGTCTAATTTTTTATCGAAACTCTCAGTGTCAACCCAACCAAGAATTAACCCACCAGGATAGTGTGTTTCGAATTCTTGGAGCGTTAACCCATCAAAGGAAAAACACTGTGATTCTGGCGAAATATCCCAACCAAACTCACTAATAGGCCAGTTTCTTGGGGGCAATCCAAAGTATTTTTCGCCCTCGGTCCGAAGTTTTTTTTGAAGAGATGCCTCTTCTTTTACTTTTTCAACTTCTTCACCACTCATTACCCGCAATGCATCAGATGGAGATAAATCATGAAGCTTGCAATAGTCAGCCAAAGCTTTGAGCGCATCTGAAGGGCTCGCTCGAATCTCTCGGGTGACAGGCGCTCCTCAATCCAGCGCGAATAGATTCTTCGAGACTGATCGCTGCGCACGAACAGGAACCCCTCGGCATCGAGACGTTCGATGACATAGGAAGTCGTAAGTGCCGCCGGTGTGGTCGCGGTTTCAGTGGGAGGGGTTGTATGCCTTGCCGGTGCTGGCGTTAATTGGAAGCCCGCCGGCTGTCCAGTCGGCACGCCATGGTGGAGGGCCCTCAAGCATGGCAATTACAATGCGGTGTGTAACCTCTTCGCGGCAATTCATGTCGCCCTCGCGGCGTGTCCGAGATAATTTCTAGCGCCGGTACGATCCGCTTGTCAGCCCCTTCGGTCGGTTTCGCTTATAGGGCCACCCGGCCGCGGCTCAACCCTCGGCGCTTCCATCCCCGAATCCTTTCCGCAATTTCGTCAGGGCTGCGGCGCGCCATGGCATCGGCTTTCAAAGCATGCAGCTGCGTCAGTGCTCAGGCTTCCCATTGGGGCGTCCTTATGCCTACCTAAAAATCTTCAAAAAGTTGATCAAAATCTGTACGATTTTTAAAGAGCAAGAAATATTAAATATATTCAAATGCTTACGAATTTACAGGTCACTAAGGCCGTGCATTTTTACTTCAACATATGTCGCGCAATCACCAGCTGCTGGATCTGGCTGGTGCCTTCATACAGCCGGAACAGGCGCACATCGCGATACAGCCGCTCCACCGCGGAAGCCTGCATGTAACCGGCGCCACCGTGGATCTGCACTGCGCGGTCGGCAACACGGCCAACCATCTCGGCACAGAACAATTTCGCGCAGGAGGCTTCCAGCGTGATGTTCGCGCCGCCGTCCTTTTTGCGCGCAGCCTCGAGCACCATGCTACGCCCGGCATAGACCTCGGCCTTGGCGTCGGCCAGCATCGCCTGCACCAGCTGGAATTCGGCGATCGGCTTGCCGAACTGCTGGCGCTCCTTGGCGTAGTTCAACGCTTCATCGAGCAGGCGCTCGGCGGCACCGACGCAGACCGCGCCGATGTTGAGCCGCGCCTTGTCGAGCACCTTCATCGCCGTCTTGAAGCCCATGCCTTCCTGGCCGCCAATCAGGTTGGCCGCCGGCACGCGCACGTTGTCGAAGATCACATCCGCGGTATGCGAGCCGCGCTGGCCCATCTTTTTGTCATAGGGGCCGACCGTCAGTCCCGGTGTCTTGCGCTCGACGATGAAAGCCGACACGCCCTTGGCATCCTTCGAAACGAGGTCGGTGCGCGCCATCAGCGTGAAGATGTCGGCTTCCGGTGCGTTGGTGATGTAGCGTTTGCTGCCGTTGATGATGTAATGATCGCCTTCGCGCCGGGCGGTGGTGCGCAGCGATCCTGCGTCGGAGCCGGCTTCGGGTTCGGTCAGTGCAAAGGAACCGGTGATTTCGCCGGCGGCCAGCCGCGGCAGGTATTTCTGTTTCTGCTCCAGCGTGCCGTCGATGACGATGCCCTGCGAGCCGATACCGGTGTTGGTGCCGAATCGCGAACGGAACACCGGCGAGGCGTAACAGATGGCCATCGAGGTCAGCACTTCCTCTTCGGTGGTCAGTCCCAGACCGCCGTATTCCTCGGGGATGGTCAGGCCGAACAGGCCCAGCTCGCGCATCGCGGTGACGATGTCGGCGGGTATCTCGTCAGTCTCGGTGACCTCAACCTCGTGCGGAATCAGCTTGTCGCGAACGAAACGCTGCAGGGTATCGAGCAGGAGGGGGAAGGATTCGGGGTCGCGGATCATTTTTTAATTTACAGGATGGGCAGGATAGTCAGGGCGCGCTCAAACCCCAAGTGCAACATTTTTTGGAGAAAATGTTGCATGGGAAAAA
>JAJTHX010000140.1 GCA_021300125.1 Betaproteobacteria bacterium
CAGCTTCATCTGGGGCTGGCTGGGCGGGCGCCACACCAAGAAATACCTGCTTTCGCTGCTCTACTTCACGCGTTCCGTGGTGATCACGCTGTTCGTGCTGATGCCGGTGTCACCATTGACGGTATACCTGTTCGCCACCGCGATCGGCTTCCTGTGGCTGGGCACCGTGCCGCTGACCAGCGGGCTCATCGCGCAGGTATTCGGCGTGAAATACCTGTCAACGCTCACCGGCATCGCCTTCCTGTTCCACCAGATCGGCAGTTTCGCCGGGGTATGGATCGGCGGCTATGTGTTCGACACCACCGGTTCCTACGCGATCATGTGGTCGCTGACCATCGGCATGGGCATCGTCGCCGCCCTGCTCAACCTCCCGATCGACGACCGCCAGATCCTGCGTCCAGCGGCGAAAACCGCCTAGACCGCAGTCAAACCACCGGCTGGTTGGCCGGATCCTTGACCGCCTCGGCGATCAGCCAGTCGCGGAAGGCAGCCACTGCGGGCCGAGTGCGTGCATGCGGTTCGCATACCAGGTAATAGGCCGAAGGCAGCGGCACTTTCAGGTCGAAGGGCATCACCAGCTTGCCGGCAGCCAGGTCCTCGGCGGCCAGCGCAGGCATTGAGGCCACCACACCCACCGCGTCCATCGCGGCCTCGAATGCAAGCACTGCGTGGCTGAAATGCGCGCCGCGCTTGGCATCGATACCCTTGACGCCCGCGGCATCCAGCCAGACCTCCCAGAACGACTCGCCGTCATACATGTCACCGGTGTCGTCGTGCAGCAGCATGTGGTGGCGCAGATCCTCGGGCGTGCGCAGCGGATGCTCGCCGGAGAGCAGTTGCGGGCTGCAGATCGGCGTGATCGTCAGCGACAGCAGCTTGTGCACGTCGAGCTCGGGATAATGGCCGTGGCCATAGAGAATGGCGACATCGGAATCATCGAGCCAGGTTTCAATGGTCGCGCGCTCGGCCACGTCCACCTTGCCGTCCACGCTCACCCGGCGCATCCGCGCCGATACCCGCACATCGATTTCCTGGTGCGCGGCAATGAAGCGATGCAGCCGCGGCATCAGCCAGCGCGCGGCAAAAGACGGCGCGGCGCTGACCGTGAGCATGCCGCCGCTGGTATGCGTGCGCAGCCGCTCCACGGCTTGCCCCAGACAGTCGAACCCTTCCCGCAGCTTGGGCAGGCAGGCCCGGGCGGCATCGGTCAATTCCAGGGCACGGTTGTAGCGGTGAAACAGCTGCACATCGAGGTATTCCTCGAGGGTGCGGATCTGGTGGCTGACAGCGGCCGGCGTGACATTGAGTTCAACTGCGGCTTTTTTCACGCTCAGATGGCGTGCCGCAGCCTCAAAGGCCTTCAGGGCGTTCAGCGGTGGCAGTCGTTGTGACATATGGATAGTTTCAGTTTATCAGAAGTAACCCGACTGAGTACAATAAATCAGGTGTTGCGATGCAACATCCGGGGGCCTGCCAGGTCTATACTTGCGTCCGAACTCATTGACTTTTATGGCAGTGAGTCCTTATCGCCGGGACGGCGAATTACTGGAAAGGTTAGGAAAACTCACATGAGTAAAGACCTCGAAATCAAATTTGGCTCAGTCATCTATGACAAGATCAACACTGTGCGCATGAGCGAGCAGGAACGCCAGGTGGCGATCAATGCGATGCACAACGCCGATGCGATCGTCGACACTCTGCTCTGGCTGTCGCAGAAGATCGAGCAGCTGGGTGCGGCGCTGTTCCTGAAGCCGAGCATCAAGCATTAATCTGCGGGCTTGGTGCTATCAGGCCAAGTCACTGATTCTAAATGAAATCTGCCGAAGTCTGGCGGTTCCTGGGCGCTGCATGAATCAATCACCGAGTGCCGGCCCGGCTCGGGTCGGAACGTCAGTGCCGGGCGGCCCCCTCCTCCGCTGAACGGCACGCAGGCGACACTGTGTGTCAGCCTGTGGGGCGCAGCGCCCAGCGCTGCGCCCCTTTTTTGCATATTGCCAGAACAGAAAAAATAATCATTAAAATCAATGGGTTATTAATTCCGCGCGATACCTGTCGCCGCACGGTAACCAATTTCACGATCTTGGACGCATAATTTAAATTCAACCCATTGATTTCAGAATCTTTTTTGGGCTGCCCCCAATCCTGCATGAAAGCGTAGCTCGACCTGATCAACCGCCTTGGGCGCCTTGACAGGAGATGTCATGCTGAACCGGGATGCCTTTTCAAAAAACGCGAGGAACCGCCGCGCCGCGCGGTCAATGTCACACCGGCTCTGACAGGCGCCGAGCCCGTTCCCGAGACCACGGCACACGATCACCCGCGCGGTTAGCCGCAAGGCATCCGGCCCCAGCGACCGCGGAAACGGCCAAGGGCACCCGGCTCATTGTCGGCCCCGACATCAAGCTCAAAGGCGTCGAAATCACCGTTTGCGACCCCCTGGTGGTCTGGGGCACGGTCGAGGCCGCGATCGACAGCTGGGTCATCCAGATCGCGGAGCGCGGCGTGTTCAAGGGTACTGACAGCATCGATTTCGCCGAAATCCGCGGCCGCTTAGAGCGGCGAACTCACCGCACGTTAATCATTGATCGTGCATGCCAACGGCAGGCTGTCCGGAAAAATCCGTTATGGCCGCATCAAAATCGAGGAAGGCGGAGAACTGTGCGGCGATGTCGCCCGCGCCGACAGCACCAAGCCCCAGCGCCGCGCGGGCACGCTGCTCAAACGGGCCTGGGCTAGCGACTGAGCGTCGCCGCGCCGATTTCGGCAATCAGCAGGTCGTTGAGGTCGCGCGGTACCGGCGCCACGCCCGAGCGCAGCAGCTGCATCAGCTTGTCGAGGTCTTCCTGCGGCAGGCGCTCGAATTCTGGGCGGGCCTCGGCGGCAATGGCGCGTTTCTCGGCGGCACTCAGCGCCGAAAGCCGCTCGTGTACGCCGCGCACCATCGAGGCCTGGCGCGCCACCTCCTCGATGATCAGCGGCCGGGCCACCGCATTGCGCGGATCTGCAAGCATGCGCACCAGGCTGGCGTAAACCTTTGCCCTCTGCGCGGCAGACAGGTGCACGAAACCGACATCGATCAATCCGCGCAACTGCTCTTCGCTGATGCCGTGGATGCCCTCCAGGGCCGGCATGATGGGCGGGGCTGCAGGCGGCGCCGCGGCGGCTCGCGCGGCGGACTCGATCGCCGAAGTGGCCAGCTGGTCGCGCAGCATCTTCAGGAGGAACAAGGTGAGCGGCTCGGCCGCCTGCACGGGCGCCGCCATGCCTGCGCAAAGCAGGGCGAGGAAAGCCTTGCGCGGGTAACGCTGCACGACCGTCATGGCGAGGGGTATGGCACAAGGGCCGTAAAAGGGCCGGGGCCCGGAAGCCGTCATCTCAGCGCCGATCCGCGGACAGTGTCAAGGCAATACCGCCCGGGAATTCGCGCCACCCCGGGAGTAAATTACAACATATTGATTTTATTGAATATTTATTTCACGGGCGTTTGCGAAAATCCGCCACCGATTGCGCCAGCCGCCCATCCGCGGTCTTCAGCGCACGCGTCACCGCCTGCGTCGCGCCAAAAGTCGGCACAAAGGCGGAATGCTTGCCGGCACCGCCGATCACTGCAATCAGCAAATCCTCCGGCCGCTGCACCGCATACAGCACATCATCCGGCTTCGGATCCGGCAACCGGTCCTTCCAGGTCACCTTTACCCGGCGCTCGATGTTGTCGCGGGACAGGCGCCCCACCGGCAGCGTCGCGTGCTGCTGCAGGAAACTTTTCGCTTCCGCCTTGGAGAACTGCGCGGCCACCGCCCTCGCATGCTCGGGTCCCATGATTACCAGCGGCTGCGCCTTGTAATAAATGTCGTTGGAGCCCGCTGTTGCCATGGTGCCTGCAATGGTGGTGAGCAGGCCTTCGCCATCAAGGCTTTCATGGTCGTTGACGTTGTGCGGGCATTCGGCACCGATCACCGTGACCGCGCTGGCCTCGCGCGGCAGGCCGCGCTCGACATGCAGCGGCTCCCAGGGACTCTCCGCCTCGTTCTCCGCGACCAGATACGAATATTTAGCCGGCGAACCGAAGGTGGACATGTCGCCCAGGGCTGGAATCGCACCGCCGATGTTGAGCAGCGCGAGGCGTATCGCGCGCCCGATCGTGGCATTGGCCTTGTGCCCGGGGCCGAAGGCATTGTGGCCGGCGTTGATGTCGAGTTCCTTCACCACCGGCCCGTTGACAATGACCAGCGGCGCGCACAGATGCGTCGTCGCCTGCACGCCGTAGAGGTTCAGCGGCTCCTCGCACATCGCCTCGATCGCGAGCAGGTAGAGCGGGAAGTAGCGTGGCTCACACCCCGCCATCACCGCGTTGGCGGCCAGCCGCAGTGGCGTCGCCTCGCCCCAGCGCGGCGGGATCTTCGCCACCGGCTGGTCCCAGGGCCGGTCGCAGTATTCGAGCATGGCCGCGACGCGCGCCTCGGTCGGCGGCACCACCGGCAGGCCGTCGCCCCAGCCTTTTTGCATCACCAGCGCCTTCACCGCATCGAAATCATCATCGGCATCAATGCTGACGCCGGGCGCCTGCAGCAGCTCAGCGAGCGCGCTCATTGCGCTTTCTCCTTCAGCAGTTTCACGAATTGGGTCACCGCGTGCTCAGCCCGCGCCTTGACCCCCTCGATCGACTGGCCACCCAGCGGATGCTGGATTTCCAGCAACGGCAGCTCGGGCACGCCGAACACGCGCGCCTGGGCCTGACCCAGCTTGAGGAAGGGACCGGAACAGATCACCGCGGTGGTCAGGCCGCGTTTTCTGAGGTTCGACATGTCGTGGACACTCCACGACGTGCACGATCCTCAATCGGCCATTGCGGTGATGACGTAGTCCGATTCAGCGGCGAGACGATCCAGGATGTCTGCGGGTGCCGGCAGGCTGACACTGTCCTTGCGCAGCGACACCACCGACGCCACCGGCAGCAAAGCCTTGACACCTTCAACGATGAACTTCAGCAGATGGTCGGCATTGCCCTTGCTGTTGTCGAGCACGCCGAGGCGGATGCCGTTGCCTTTGGCAACAGCGCGGGTTTCAGTGACGGCGACTGCCTGCGGTGGCGGCGCCTCGGGAATCACCAAACGGACTTTGGCACTCATCTTCAACTCCTGGGCAATTAGGCTGGTTACAGCGCGCCGGCAACCAAATCCGATTACGTCCAGCCAGCGCAGGGGGACTCTAGCGCATGCCCGCCGGCACCCGCAATGCAGTCATCTGACGGGTGCAGATCCGCCCGGCAGCGGTTTACACGGGTTGAGGCCGCCGTTATAATGCGCGCCTTTCGTGGGGGTATAGCTCAGCTGGGAGAGCGCTTGCATGGCATGCAAGAGGTCAGCGGTTCGATCCCGCTTACCTCCACCA
>JAJTHX010000239.1 GCA_021300125.1 Betaproteobacteria bacterium
CAAGCTCGACGACATGCTGGCCGCACGCCACTACCTCGTCGAGCAGGCCCGCGCCGCGGGCGTGGCACTCTGATCGCGGCATGGCCGCAGAGCTGCTGGTCGCCCGCGACGGCGACATCGCCACCGTCACCCTCAACCGGCCGGAACGGCTCAACGCGCTGAACCGCGGCCAGTGGCAGTCGCTGGGCGATGCGCTGCGCGCGCTCTCGGCCGACGACACCCTGCGCTGCGTGGTGCTGCGCGGCGCCGGCGGCAAAGCCTTCGCGGCGGGTGCCGACATCGCCGAATTCGCCACCGAGCGTGCCGATGCGCGCCAGGCCAAAGGCTATGGCGAGCTGATCCACGCCACGATGCAGACAGTGGCGCAATGCCGTCACCCCACCGTGGCACTGATCGAAGGCGCCTGCATCGGCGGCGGACTGGAAATCGCGGCGATGTGCGATTTCCGGGTGTGCGGCGAGTCCAGCCGCTTCGGCGTGCCGATCAGCAAACTCGGCCTGACCATGGGGTATGGCGAACTGGCCGGCCTGCTGGCGCTGGTCGGCCGCGCCGTGGCGCTGGAAATCCTGCTCGAGGGCCGCGTCTTTGGCGCCGCCGAGGCGTACCACAAGGGGCTGGTCAATCGCGTGGTGCCGGACCTTGAAGTCGAACGCGAGTCCTACGCGCTGGCGCGGCGCATCGCCGACGGCGCGCCGCTGGTTGCGCGCTGGCACAAGCAGTTCATCGACCGCCTGAGCCCGCGCGCGGACATCCCTGCCGCGGAATGGGACCAGGGCTATGCCTGCTTCGACACCGAGGACTACAGGGAAGGCGTGCGCGCCTTTCTGGCCAAGACGGCACCGAAATTCCGCGGCCGTTAGCGCTGCAACAAGGCCGTCATCGCAGCCGGCGGATAATGCGCTGAAGATCCGTCATCCGCGATGTCCCGTCTCCGCCACATTCTCCCGCTCGTCCTGCTGATCCCCGCCGTCGCCCACCCGGCGCGGCCGATGATCACCGATGACGCACGCACCGTGGATGCCAAGGCCTGCCAGGTCGAGGCCTGGTCGCGAACCAATCGCGGCAGCCGCGAGCTGTGGGCGCTGCCCGCCTGCAACTTCACCGGCAACCTGGAGCTGACGCTGGGTGGCGCGGTGACGCGGGAATTCGGCGGCAGCAGCACCAGCGACGTGATCGTGCAAGGCAAGACCTTGCTCAAGCCGCTGCAGACCAATGGCTACGGTATCGGCCTCGCTGCCGGTTACGGTGCGCACCCGGCGGATTACAACGGCCGCAATCTCGGCGACCCCTATTTCTATGTGCCGGCCAGTTTTTCCTTCGCCGATGACCGCATGGTGCTGCACCTGAACGGCGGCGCCCGCCATGTCCGCGGCGAACAACTGCGGGGGACCTGGGGCATCGGTTCGGAAATACAGATGTCACCACGCGCCTACCTGATCGCCGAAACCTTCGGCGAAAGCCGCGGCAATACCGCTTTCCAGGCCGGACTGCGGCTGTGGCTGGTGCCGAACCGGGTGCAGGTCGACGCCACCTACGGCAACCAGTACGGCAACAAGCCTGACGCGCGCTGGTTTTCGGTCGGGCTGCGCCTGCTCTCGCCCCCCTTCCTGCGATAATCCGCCGCAGGAGGATTGCATGTCTGAACACTCATCCGTCACCCTCACCGGCGGCCGGTTCGACTGGGCCGACCCCTTGCTGATCGAGCAGCAGCTCCGCGATGACGAACGCATGATCCGCGACGCTGCGCGCCAGTATGCGCAGGACAAGCTCGCACCGCGCATCCGTGACTGGAACCGCCACGAAACCTTTGACCGCGAGGTGATGCGGGAAATGGGCGAGATGGGTTTTCTCGGGGCGCCGCTGCAGGGTTACGGCTGCGCCGGCATCGGCTATGTCGCCTACGGCCTGATCATGCGCGAACTCGAACGCGTCGATACCGCCTTCCGTTCCGCCGTCGGCGTGCAGGGCGGCCTGGCGATGACGCCGATCTATGCCTACGGCAATGAAGAGCAGCGCCAGAAGTACCTGCCCCGCATGGCCACCGGCGAGCTGCTCGGCTGTTTCGGCCTCACCGAACCGGACCACGGCTCCGATCCCGGCAGCATGAAAACCCGTGCACGCAGGGTCGATGGCGGCTGGCGGCTGACCGGTACCAAGCTGTGGATCACCCATGCCCCGATCGCCGACATCATGATCGTCTGGGCCAAGGATGACGAGGGCACGATCCGCGGCTTCATCCTCGAGCGCGGCATGGAGGGTCTGTCCACCCGAAAGATCGAGGGCAAATTTTCGGTTCGCGCCTCGCCGACCGGCGAGATCGTGATGGACAACGTGTTCGTGCCGGAAGCCAATCGCCTGCCCAATGTCAGCGGCCTCAAGGGGCCCTTCGGCTGCCTCAACAATGCGCGCTTCGTGATCTGCTGGGGCGCACTGGGCGCCGCCGAGGCCTGCTGGCACGCGGCGCGCCAGTACACGATGGACCGCAAACAGTTCGGCAGGCCGCTGGCCGCCAACCAGCTGGTCCAGAAAAAACTCGCGGACATGCAGTCCGAGATCGCGCTCGGCCTGCTTGCCTGCCTGCATGTCAGCCGCCTGCGCGAACAGGGCCTCGCCACGCCCGAGATGGTGTCGCTGCTCAAGCGCAACTCCACCGGCAAGGCGCTGGACATCGCCCGCGCCGCGCGTGACATGCTCGGCGGCAACGGCATCTCCGACGAATACCCGGTGATCCGGCACATGCTGAACCTGGAAACGGTCAACACCCTCGAAGGCACCCACGACATCCACGCGCTGGTGCTGGGCCGCGCGCAGACGGGGCTGTCGGCGTTCAACTGAAGGCCGGTCATGGCCGAACCCCTGAAAAACCAGTACGGCCCGGCCATCCCGCGGCGCATCGCGGCGATGATCGCGCAGGTGCATCCGGCCTTTCCCGAAGCCGCATTCCTGCGCGATGCACTCGCCGGTTACGAGGCCCTGGAACTGATGCCGCGCGGCCGCCACATCGCCGCGGCACTGGCCAGGCATCTGCCACAGGAGGTGCCGGCGGCACTCGACATCCTGATCGCCTCGCTCGATGCGCCGCATGACGACATTCGCGGCCCGATGGCGCCCTTTCTGTTCATGCCGCACACCGTGTATGTCGCCACCCGCGCGCTGGACCATTTCGAGGACGCGATGCGTGCACAGCATGCACTGACCCGGCGCTTCACTGCCGAATTCAGCATCCGCCCTTTCATTGAGCGTGACCAGGCCCGCACACTGTCCCGGCTGCGGGAGTGGACCAGAGACCCCAGCGAGCATGTGCGCCGCCTGGTGTCCGAAGGCACGCGCCCGCGCCTGCCCTGGGCGCCGCAGCTGCGCGCGCTGCAGCAGGACCCGCGCCCGGCGCTGGAACTGCTGGAGCTGTTGAAGGATGACCCTTCACTGTATGTGCGGCGCTCGGTGGCCAACCACCTCAACGACATCGGCAAGGATCACCCGGAACTGCTCAACACCGTAGCCAGACGCTGGCTGAAGGGGGCTTCAGCGGAAAGGGCGTGGATCGTGCGTCATGCCCTGCGCTCGGCGATCAAGCGCGGCGATGCCGGCGCGCTGGCGGTATCGGGTTTCGGCGCGAAGGCCGAGGTCAGCGTGCGCCATGCCGCGGTGACGCCGGCGCGTATCAGCGCCGGCGGAGCGGTACGCATCGCATTTGAACTGCTCAACCGGCTGCCCCGCGCCCAGCGGGTGCTGGTTGATTTGCGGGTGCATTACGTCAAGGCCGGCGGCCAGTCCGCACCCAAGGTGTTCAAGCTGAAAGCCGTGGAACTGGCGCCACGCGCCGCCATGGCTTTTGGCAAAACGCTGTCGCTCGCCGACCTCAGCACACGCCGCCATTATCCCGGCGTGCACCAGGTTGAAGCCCTGCTCAACGGCCGCGCGGTCGCACTCGGCGAATTCCGTCTGCTGGCCCGACTGTCAGGCCGACGCCGCTGATGCAGCAGCCCCCGCTGCGCGCTGCCGGCGCCTCCGCGTCGCCATACAACAACGCGCAGATGTCCCAGTC
>JAJTHX010000198.1 GCA_021300125.1 Betaproteobacteria bacterium
ACCTGCAGCCGCCGAAGGTGACGCGCAAGATGGAGCTGGCGCAGGAGCGTTTTGCCGAGATCGGCGAGGACATCGGGCATCTTTCCGCGGCGAACCCCCATGAATTGATGCGCGCGATGGAGGTCCAGCATATCCACGACTGCGCGAAGATGGCCGCGCATGCCTCGCTGTTCCGCGCCGAGAGCAGATGGGGCCTGTACCACTACCGCGTCGACTTTCCGGAGCGCAACGACGAGGAGTGGTTCACGCACTGCCATCTGCGCAAGGGCGCCAGCGGCGAAATGGAAAGCCTCAAGCGCCCGGTGGAGCCCTACATCCTGCCCCTGGACGAGGACGAGAAAACCGCCTACCAGCGGCTGCGCATCGTCAAAGACGCCGCCACTGCCTGAAAGGAAAGAAGATGACCTACGCCACCCAGCGAACCAGTGTCCCCGTCACCGTGGACGAGGAGAAGTGTATTGCCCACAAGGGCTGCACGGTCTGCGTCGACGTCTGCCCGCTTGATGTGCTCGCCATCGACATGCTCAAGGGCAAGGCCTACATGAAATACGACGAATGCTGGTACTGCATGCCCTGCGAAAAGGACTGCCCGACCGGCGCGGTCAACGTCGACATTCCCTACCTGCTGCGCTGAGCCGAGGACGCCATGACCGCCATTCAGACTGCGCCGGCCCCCGGCGATTACCTGGGCAGGCTGCGCGACCCTGATCCGGAAGTGCGCCGCATTGCCGTGATGGAGCTGCCGTACTGCGACGAGGACGACATCCAGCCGCTGCTGCTGCAGGGCATGGCCGACAGCGACGGGCTGGTCCGTGCCGAGGCCGCGAAGGCGGCTGAGGGCTTCGAGCAGCCCGAAGTGGTGGAAGTGCTGCTGAAGCTCCTCTCCGACGCTTCGGAGGACGCGCGCCGGGCCGCCGCGGAGACCCTGTCCGAACTCAAGGACGAGGCCAACAGTGCGCTGCTTCTCCGCCACGTCGAAAGCGCGGATCCCTTCATCAAGGCGGCCGTGCTGCGCGCACTGCGACCGCTTCGCGCTCCGGGCAGCCTCGGCCCCGCGCTTGCCGGCCTTGATCATCCTTCGCCCGCAGTACGCCGTGAGGCCACCGGCGTGCTCGGCTACCTGCGCAATGCCGGCTCGCTGGGACCCTTGACCCGTGTTGCGATGAACGATCCCGACCCCGAGGTGCGGCGTATCGCCGTCGGCGCACTGGGTTTTGCCGCGGATGTGGACGTGCTGCCTGCACTGACGCATGCGCTTTCAGACACCTCCTGGCAGGTACGCGAGGAGGCTGCCGGCACCCTGGGCAAACTCAGGCTGGCGGGTGGCGTCGATCATCTGATGCGCGCCATGGGCGACAGCTACTGGCAGGTCAGGGTGCGCGCGGCACGCAGCCTCGGCCGGCTCAAGGCGTCGGTCGCACTGGAGGTGCTTGCTGCGGCGCTGACCCACGAGATCAGCAACCTGCGCAAGGAGGCTGCGATCGCGCTGGGTGAAATCGGAGACCTGCGCGCGATTCCCGCGCTGGAGGCAGCGCTGAAGGACCCGGATCCCGACGTGCGCAAGCTGACCCAGCTCGCGCTGAAGCAGATCCAGGGCGCTAACGCCGCCCGCTAGGAGACTGCCATGGCCTATGTGGTGACCGAACCCTGCGTAAACTGCCGCTACACCGACTGCGTCGAGGTCTGTCCGGTGGACTGCTTCCATGTCGGGCCCAATTTCCTGGTCATCGATCCCGCGGGCTGCATTGACTGCACCCTGTGCGTGGACGAATGCCCGGTGAATGCGATCTGCGAGGCTTCCGAAGTGCCGGAAGGACAGGAGCATTTCGTGGAACTCAACGCCAAATACGCCGCCCTGTGGCCGGAAATCACCGACAGGCGCGATCCGCTGCCCACGGCCGAGGCATGGGCGCAGGTGCCGAACAAGCTCGCCGAACTGAAGGAGGCCTGAGCCGGGGTGAACGCATAACAAGACGCAAGGGTGGAGGAGAGGGACTTTATTCCAACCAGATCGATCGGGGTACAGCAATGAGCAAACTCAGCATCGGTGTCATGAAAAACGGGCTGCGCGGTTTTCGCGGCATGGCCTTACTCTGTGTCGCGCTGCTGATGTCCGGGGCCGGCGTGGCGCAGGCACAGAAGGAGCTCCTCGTCGGCATCGGCACCCAGAACACCACCACCAATACGGTGACCGGCGGCATTGTCATCAAGGAACTGGGTCTGCTCGAGAAGCATTTGCCGAAGACCGGCATCTACAAAGACCTGAGGATCAAGATCGACTGGCAGAACTTCACCTCCGGCCCGCCGATCACCAACGGCATGATGGCCGACAAGATCCACATCGGCATGATGGGTGATTATCCGCTGCTGGTGAACGGCGCCACCGGCCAGAACACCCGCAACGAGACCCAGCTGGTGGCGATCATCGCCTACAACGAGTTCGGCGGCGGCAACGGGCTCGTGGTGCACAAGGATTCGCCGTTCTTCGAACTGGCCGACCTCAAGGGCAAGAACGTTTCAGTGCCGTTCGGTTCAGCCGCGCACGGCATGCTGCTGCAGGCGATGCAGGCGCGCGGCTGGCCCGAGAACTTCTGGAACCTGTCCAGCCAGTCGCCCGAAGTCGGCATGACCAACCTGCAGGAAAGGCGCATCGACGGCCACGCGAATTTCGTGCCGTTCATGGAACTGATGCCGTTTCGCGGTTTTGCACGCAAGATTTTTGACGGTGCCGAAACCCGCATACCGACTTTCCATGGTGTGGTAGTGCGCAAGGACTTCGGTCAGAACCATCCCGACATCGTGGTGGCCTACATCAAGGCGCTGATGGAAGCCAACGACTGGGTGCGCAGGAACCCCAAGCTGGCTGCTGAAAAAATTGCCGAATGGACCAAGATCGACAAGGAAGTGGTTTACGCCTTCCTTGGACCCGGCGGCATCCACACCCTGGATCCCACGATCAAGCCGAAGTGGCTGGACACCATCAAGACCGCTCACGGTGCCCTGGCCAAGATGGGGCGCATCAAGGACTTCAACGAACGCGCCTGGGTCAACGACATCTGGGTGCGGCAGGCCTTTCGCGAGCGCGGACTCGATTACGAGAAGCAGCGCGCCGTGTTCACCAACTATGAGGTGACCGGCAAGGACCCGGTGTGCAACGTTGCCATTACCCGGCCCCGGGAGGCTGGCCAGATCTGGATTGCCGACGGCGACATCGTCAGCTTCAGCTCACCGGCCTGCACGCTGGCTGCGGTGCGCCGCTACCGCAGCGAGGGCAAGCGGATGGGGGCGGTTTACCTGACCGACCAGTCGCTGGGCATCCGGCTGTTCGCGGACAAGGCGTTCTATGCCATCGGCGGCAAGGATCAGAAGCGGCCGGTGGTGGTGCCGTTCCTGCTGAAAAAGGATGCCGAGGGACATGCCGCCAAGATCGGCGGGCGTCTGGGCAGTTTCGACGATGCCGTGGCCGCAGTCGGGGGCGCCTGATCCATGCACGCACTGAAGCAGCCTGCAGCGGAGGACGCGGCGCAAGCTGCGCCCTCCAGCGTGGTGCCGCATCCGGCGACGCTGCGCCCGCCGGCGCAGCCCAAGGCATCGCCACCGCCTTCAGCTGCGCTGCGCCAGTGGCGTGCGGCCCAGCTGAAGAGCAGGCTGCTGAGCGTGAGCCTGTGGCTGATTTCCCTTTCTGCACTGTTCGCGGTGTGGTACTTCGGCACCAAGTATCGCATCGATTTCTATATCCGCTTCAACAACATACCGGCGCCGGCAGAGGTGTTTGCCAAGCTGCTCGAGGTCAACCGTTCGGAAAAATTCATCACCAACGTCGGCATCAGCGTGCGCCGCATTCTGAGCGGTTTCGGCATCGCGATGATGATTGCGATACCGCTGGGGCTGCTGATTGGTCGTTATCGTGCCGCGCGGGACCTGCTGATGCCGATCGCGGAAGTGCTGCGTCCGATTCCGGCCATTGCCTGGGTGCCGATGTCGATCATGCTGTGGCCGACCAACGAGGTCAGTATTGTCTACATCACTTTCCTTGGCTCGTTCTTCCCGATCCTGCTCAACACGGTGCACGGGGTGACCGGCTTTGATCCGGTGCTGATCCGCGCCGCACGTTGCCTGGGTGCGGGCGAGGGCAGGCTGTTCTGGAACGTGATCCTGCCCGGGGCCTTGCCGCACATTTTCACCGGCCTGGCCGTGGGCATGGGTGTGGCCTGGGTTTCCCTGATCGCGGCGGAGATGATTTCAGGGCAGTTCGGGGTGGGCTATTTCACCTGGGAAGCGTATTCGCTGGTCAACTACGCGGAGATCGCGCTGGGGATGATCACCATTGGCGTGCTCGGGCTCGCCTGCAGCGGGGCCATCCAGATGGTCGGCACACTGCTGATGCCATGGTCATCCTATGCCGCCGCGGGAAGGAAGGACGCATGAGCAGCCTGGGCGGCAGGGGCGCGATCGACATCGCGGGCATGGGCGTGGTGTTCAATGCCCGCGGCACCATGGTGGAGGCCGTGAGTGCCGTGGACCTGCAGGTGCGGCCCGGCGAATTCGTGTCGCTGATCGGTCCCTCGGGTTGCGGCAAATCGACACTGCTCAACATTGTCGCCGGTTTCGTCGAGCCGACTTCCGGCCGCGTGCTGGTCGATGGTGATCCTGTGCGCGGTCCCAGTTCCGACCGCGGCGTGGTGTTCCAGCAGTATTCCCTCTTTCCATGGCTGTCGGTGCGCAAGAACGTGGAATTCGGCCTGAAAATGAAAGGCATACCCGCCTCACAACGGGAAACGCAGGCGCGTACGCTGCTGGGCCTTGCCGGATTGCTGGCCTTCGAAAACCACTACCCGGACCAGCTGTCCGGCGGCATGA
>JAJTHX010000108.1 GCA_021300125.1 Betaproteobacteria bacterium
GATGGTGTAACCGTCCGGATTGGCGCCGGCGGCAATGGCGGTGCCGAGAGTGCCCTGCGCGCCGCCGCGGTTGTCGATCAGGATCTGCTGGCCGAGCTCGGCGGTCAGTGCAGGCTGCATGATGCGCGACACCAGGTCGGTGCCGCCGCCGGGCGGGAAGGGCACGATCAGGCGGATCGGCTTGTTCGGATAGGCGCCGCCGCTTTGGGCGGCCAGCACGGGGATACTCAGCGCGAGGCCGAGACTCAGGGATAGCAGTGCGACGGATTTCATCAGGGTCTCCTCGGACATTATTTTGTGGGGTGCGGAATGGCGGAAACTGCGGGCCGCTGAATGGCGGCTGACGGGTGCAAACTTATCACGAGTCGCTGTACAGCCCAAGTCAGGGCTGATACGAGCCTGAAATAATTATGCAATAAAAACAATTAGTTGCGCCTGTGTGGTCACGCACTCCGGCGAAGATCAGCTTGTCAAAATAATTTTGTCATGATAATTTAACGCACCTTATTCAAATCCCCTGATCCCACGGTCCCTGCCATGAACTGCGCCACCCGTCTTGTCGAACTGTTCGGCAGCCAGGCTGAGGTGGCGCGCCGTTTCCGGCTCGACCGCGCGGTGGTCAACCACTGGATCAAGTCGGGCTATGTGCCCGCACGCTGGGCCATGGAGGTCGAGCAGGTCACCGGCGGTCAGATCGCCGCCGTTGATGTGCTCAACGAAGCCACCGCGCGCAAGCCGCTGAAGCTCAAGTCGCGGCCCGACGGGGACAACGATTTCGCCAACGCTTCTGGGAGTGATTTCATGGACAAGTACGCGCCGAGCAAACGCATCAACTCGTTCCACCCGCCGCAACGCACCCTGATGGGGCCCGGCCCGACGGAGATCCATCCGCGGGTGCTGACCACGATGAGCCAGCCGGCAATCGGCTACCTCGACCCGATCTTCGTCGAGATGATGGAGGAGCTGAAGGCCCTGCTGCGCTACACCTACCAGACCAAGAATCCGCTGACCTTCCCGGTCTCCGGTCCCGGCTCGGTGGGCATGGAGTACTGCTTCGTCAATATGGTGGCCCCCGGCGACAAGGTCATCGTCTGCCGCAACGGCGTGTTCGGCGGCCGCATGATCGAGAACGTCGAGCGTGCCGGCGGCATCCCGGTGGTGGTCGAGCACGAGTGGGGCGAGCCGGTCGATCCGCAGAAGCTGGAAGACGCGCTGAAAAAGAATCCCGACGTGCGCGTCGTGGCCTTCGTTCACGCCGAGACTTCGACCGGCGTGCTGTCCGACGCCAAGACCCTGGTCGAGATCGCGCACAAGCACGACGCGCTGACCATCGTCGATACCGTGACCTCGCTCGGCGGCTCGCCGGTGCTGGTCGATGAATGGAAAATCGACGCGGCCTACTCGGCCAGCCAGAAATGCCTGTCCTGCACCCCGGGCCTGTCGCCGGTGACCTTCTCCGAGCGTGTGGTCGATTACGTCAAGGCGCGCAAGGACAAGATCCACTCCTGGTTCATGGACATGAACCTGCTGCTCGGTTATTGGGGCGAGACCACCCGCACCTACCACCACACCGCGCCGACCAACTCGCTGTTCGCGCTGCACGAAGCGCTGCTGCTCATCCGCGAGGAAGGCCTGGAGAATGCCTGGGCGCGCGTCAATCGCCACCACACCGCGCTGAAGGCCGGCCTCGAGGCGATGGGGCTGAAATTCCTGGTCAAGGAGCCGTACCAGATTCCGCAGATGAACGCGGTACGCTGCCCCGAAGGCATCAACGAGGCTGAAGTGCGCAAGACCCTGCTCAACGAATTCGGCCTTGAGATTGGCGCCGGCCTCGGCCCTCTG
The DNA here is from genome assembly GCA_021300125.1 of Betaproteobacteria bacterium. GTDB lineage: Bacteria > Pseudomonadota > Gammaproteobacteria > Burkholderiales > SG8-41. Next base: position 1,843 of record JAJTHX010000108.1, read on the forward strand.
GCCGGCAAGATCTGGCGCTTCGGCCTGATGGGCTACTCCTGCCGCCCCGACAACGTGATGCTGTGCCTGTCGGCGCTGGGTTCGGTGATGGAAGACATGGGCTATCCGGTGCATGTCGGCGATGCCGAAGGCGCTGCGCATGCCGCTTACGCCTCAATGCATGCCACCGCGGCGCAGGCGAAAAAGCGCAAGCCGGCCAAAGCCGCTTAAGTCAGCGATACCAAGTCAGTCAGCAATACCAAGCAAGCCAGCAAGACAAGGCCCGCCCGGTTCCCGGCGCACGGCATCCTCTGGAGGAGGTTAAAGCCGGCCGCGGTCAGCGGCCGGCTGTTTTTTTGCAAGCGCTCCGGCTAAGTCTTGCGGCGGATTCAAGCACGAAGTGCAACGCGGTTAAATGATTGCATACTGATCTGATGGGGGTCTTCCAGTTCAAGCGCTTCCTGTGACCTGCACCCCGCCAAGGCACCCCACCGGCAGCAGAAAGGGGCAGGAGTAAAGGATTTACGAACCTGGCCTTGTCGAGAAAACCTGCCCGGATGAAGGCAGGTCATTCAGGCCAATTCCCGATGACTGCTGAAGGTGCTTAAAGCCCGAGCCGCTGCCAGATGCTACGGGTAAGCTCGGCCTGGTTCATCGTATAAAAGTGAAGGCCCGGCGCACCTGCAGCGAGCAGCCGCTCGCACAGCGCGGTGACCACATCCAGGCCGAAGGCGCGGATGGATTCGCTGTCGTCGCCATAGCCTTCCAGCTTCTTGCGCATCCAGCGCGGGATTTCCGCTCCGCAGGCATCGGAGAAGCGCGCGAGCTGGGAGAATTTCCCGATCGGCATGATGCCCGGCACGATGGGGATGCTGATGCCCATCGCTTCGCACTGCTCAACAAAATGAAAATAGCAGTCGGCGTTGTAGAAGTACTGGGTGATCGCCGAATCGGCGCCCGCTTCGACCTTGCGCCTGAAGTTTTGCAGGTCGTCGCGCGCGCTTTTCGCCTGCGGGTGATACTCGGGATAGGCGGCCACCTCGACGTGGAAGTGGTCGCCGAACTCGCCGCGGATGAAAGCCACCAGCTCGTTGGCGTAGTGGAATTCGCCCGAGGTCGCGGTGCCTGACGGCAGGTCTCCGCGCAGGGCCACCAGGTGGCGGATACCCTGCTCCCGATAGCCCGCGAGAATGTCGCGGATTTCATCGCGCGAGGAGCCGATGCAGGAGATGTGCGGCGCAGCCGCATACCCGGCAGTGCGCAGGTCGAGCACCGCGCGCAGCGTGCGTTCGCGCGTGGAGCCCCCGGCGCCGTAGGTCACCGAGAAGAACTTCGGCTTCAGTTCAGCAAGCTGCCGCGCTGTGGTAGCGAGCTTGGCCAGGCCCTCCGGCGTGTTCGGCGGGAAGAGTTCGAAGCTGAAGCTGCGGGCGTGCTGGGTCTGGGATTTCATGGGCCTTGCGCCGGCACTGCACGGGGCAGCGTCGCCGGCGCCTCCGGTCAGTAGCGGTAGTGTTCCGGCTTGTACGGGCCGTCCACCGGCATGTGCAGATACTCGGCCTGTTTCTCGTTGAGCACAGTCAGCTCCACGCCCAGTTTCTTCAGGTGCAGGCGCGCGACTTTCTCGTCGAGGTGCTTCGGCAGCACGTAGACCTTGTTCTGGTACTTCGAGCCCTGGGTGTAGAGCTCAAGCTGGGCCAGGGTCTGGTTGGTGAAAGAGCTGGACATCACGAACGATGGATGACCGGTGCCGCAGCCGAGGTTCACCAGGCGACCTTCGGCAAGGATGATCAGCCTCTTGCCGTCGGGGAAGATCACATGGTCGACCTGGGGCTTGATGTTCTCCCTCGTGTACTGCTTCAACTGGGCGATCTCGATTTCCGAGTCGAAGTGGCCGATGTTGCAGACGATGGCGTTGTTTTTCATCCGCTTCATGTGCTCGTGGTTGATCACACCGAGGTTGCCGGTGGCGGTGACGAAGATGTCGGCCTTGTCGGCTGCGTAGTCCATGGTCACCACGCGGAACCCCTCCATCGCCGCCTGCAGCGCGCAGATCGGGTCGACCTCGGTCACCCAGACCTGGGCGGAGAGCGCGCGCAGCGCTTCCGCGCTGCCCTTGCCCACATCGCCAAAACCGCAGACCACGGCGATCTTGCCGGCGACCATGACGTCGGTGGCGCGCTTGATCGCATCGACCAGCGACTCGCGGCAGCCGTAGAGGTTGTCGAACTTCGACTTGGTGACCGAATCGTTGACGTTGATGGCTGGGAAGGGCAGGCGGCCTTCCTTCTCCATCTGGTACAGGCGATGCACGCCGGTGGTGGTTTCTTCGGTCACGCCGCGGATGTTCTTCTCGATGTTCGAGTAGTAGCCAGGCTGTTCCTTCAGGCGCTTTCGCATTGCCGCGAACAGCACATGCTCTTCCTCGTTCGTGCCTTCCGGCGGGAGCGTCTTGTTGCGCTCGTGCTGCGCGCCCAGCGTCACCAGCAGCGTGGCGTCGCCGCCGTCGTCGAGGATCATGTTCGGCGTGCCGCCGTCATGCCACTCGAGGATCTTGTGGGTGTACTCCCAGTAGTCCTCCAGCGTTTCGCCCTTGTAGGCGAACACGGGGATGCCGGCGGCGGCGATGGCGGCGGCAGCGTGGTCCTGGGTCGAGAAAATGTTGCACGAAGCCCAGCGGATTTCGGCGCCGAGGTCAGCCAGCGTCTCGATCAGCACCGCGGTCTGGATGGTCATGTGCAGCGACCCGGCAATACGGGCGCCTTTCAGCGGCTTCTTGCCCTTGTATTCCTCGCGGATGGCCATCAGGCCGGGCATTTCGGTCTCGGCGATGGCGATTTCCTTGCGTCCGAATTCGGCCTGGGTGATATCGGCGACCTTGTAGTCGGCGGCTTTGGCGTTCATCTGTGCAGCTCCTGGATGTTGTAATGGGCGCCGTTACCGGCATCGCCTCCCGAGCCTGGCCGTCGCGGAATCTCCGCGCGGTCGCAGCGCCCCTCGGGGGCATGCATTCACATTGCGATGCTGCAAAAGAAAAGCGCCCGCACCGTGTCCGGTGCGAGCGCCGTTGATTCTTGCTGAGCCTGGCCGGTGAGGGATTCGCAAATCCGCCGGTCGCAACGCTCCTCAGCGGGGCGGATTATAGCCGATGCCTGCGGTTCTGGCTCCGGGGGATAGGGATAATCATAAGCAATTGTTTTTATTGCAGAATTTAATAAATTTCAAGGCCGGGGTTTGGATTGTGCCGGCGCCACGCCCCTGTCAGCTGGCTTGCCTGGGGCGACGAGTGACTGGCCGCATCGCTTCAGGTCGCATCCTGCAGGAAAACTGCAGGGCTGACGCCGAAACGTTTGCCCAGTTTCACCGCCAGGCCGCGGCTGACCTGACGCTTGCCGCCAAAAAATCGCATTGTGCGATATCCGGAAATGGCCGGCCGGTGGCCCGGGCCCACCGGCAATGGGCCTGTCAAAGGCCGCCCCAGCCCCATCACCGGCCCAAACCCGCAACCCCGGTAACCCCGTGGCTCCGGAATCGGATCAGACACTATAAAACCATAAACAAGTATCTGTTTAGAATGATATTTCATGATGAGCGCGATGACCCTTCCGGCGCTGTTTGGCATGCTGGCGCTGCTGCTGCACCTCGCCGGATACGCGTGGTATGCCCTGGGCATATTGCGCGGCCGTACGCGGCCCAATGCCGCGAGCTGGTTCATGTGGCTGGTTGGCGCCTGGGTCGAGTACCGCACCTTTGACGCCATCGACAGTCACTGGACAACCTCGGCGCTGCCGCTTGCCTGCTTTCTCGGCTGTTGCGCGATATTCGCGGTGACGGCGGCGCTGCAATTGGCGAAGCGCGCGGCGGGTTCGCGTGAAGTCATTTATCTGCCTGCACGCGGTACGGATTATCTTGCCGTGGGTTTCGACCTCGGCGCCTGGGCGTTGTATGTGGCGACCGGGGGCGCGGTCTGGGCCAATGTGCTGGCGGTCACCACCTCGGTGGTCAGCTTTATCCCGATCTGGAGAAGCACGCTGCGCCACGGCCACGAGGCGCCGGGCCCCTGGCTCGTCTGGTGCGCGGCATATCTGGCGATGCTTGTCTCCGTGCTCGCAGGCGATGGCCGAGAGCGCCTGGCGCAGAGCGTGTACCCAGCGTACTACTTCCTGCTGTCGGCTGTGGTCGCGGGTTTGTCGTATCCGCGCCTGCGCCGGTGGCTGCGGGGCGAAACAGTCTGAAACGCCAAACAAAAACGCCGGCGCAAGCCGGCGTTTTTGGTGGAGCGGTGCGCAGCTGGCTTACTGGATGCCTGCCTCTGCCTTGAGCGCTGCGGCCTTGTCGGTGTGCTCCCAGCTGAACTCTGGTTCGTCGCGGCCGAAGTGGCCGTGGGCTGCGGTCTTGGTGTAGATGGGGCGCAGCAGATCAAGCGACTGGATGATGCCTTTCGGGCGCAGGTCGAAGTGTTTTTCGACCAGGGTCGCGATCTTGTCATCACTGATCTTGCCAGTGCCGAAGGTATCGACCAGCACGCTGACCGGGCGCGCGACGCCGATGGCGTAGGCGACCTGGATCTCGCACTTGGTGGCGAGGCCGGCAGCGACAATATTCTTCGCGACATAGCGCGCGGCGTAAGCGGCCGACCGGTCTACCTTCGACGGATCCTTGCCCGAGAACGCGCCGCCGCCGTGACGCGAATAGCCTCCGTAGGTGTCGACGATGATCTTGCGGCCGGTGAGGCCGGTGTCACCCTGCGGGCCGCCGATGACGAAGCGGCCGGTCGGGTTGATCAGGTACTTGGTGTCCTTGGTGATCATGTTCTTCGGCAGGACGGGTTTGCACACCTGCTCGATGATCGCTTCCGACAGTTCCTTGTGGCCGATGTCCTCGCGGTGCTGGGTCGAGATCACCACGGTGTCGATGTGGTGCGGCTTGCCGTCGATATAGCGCACGGAAACCTGCGACTTCGCGTCCGGGCGGGCCCATGGCAGGCGGCCGTCACGGCGCAGTTCTGCGTGGCGCTCCATCAGGCGGTGCGCGTAGTAGATCGGCATCGGCATCAGCTGCGGGGTTTCGTCGCAGGCGAAGCCGAACATCAGGCCCTGGTCACCGGCGCCCTGGTCGAGGTCGAGGCCCTTGCCTTCGTCCACGCCCTGCGCGATGTCGGGCGACTGCTGGTCGTAGCACACCAGCACGCCGCAGCTCTTGTAGTCGAAACCGATTTCGGAATCGTCATAACCGATCTGCTTGATCACTTTGCGCGCGACCTGCGCGTAATCAACACGCGCCTTGGTCGTCACCTGGCCGGCGAGCACGACCAGGCCGGTATGGGTCATGGTTTCAGCGGCGACGCGGCCGTGCTTGTCCTCGGCGAGGATGGCGTCAAGCACCGCATCGGAAATCGCGTCGGCGACCTTGTCGGGATGGCCTTCCGATACCGATTCAGAGGTA
>JAJTHX010000247.1 GCA_021300125.1 Betaproteobacteria bacterium
GCGCCACCATCATCGGCGGCATGCTGTTCGGGCTGTCGCGCAAAGCCGCCACCGAGTTCTCGTTTTTTCTGGCGGTGCCGACGCTGGTGGCCGCCGGCGCCTACGATCTCTACAAGAACCGCGCGCTGCTTTCAGCGGACGATGTCAGCCTCTTCGGCATCGGCATCGTCACCGCCTTCATCTCGGCCTTTGTCTGCATCCGCTGGCTGATCCGCTACGTTGCCAGCCACGACTTCAAGCCCTTTGCCTGGTACCGCATCGGCTTCGGGCTGTTCGTGCTGGTCAGCGCCTGGACCGGCTGGATCGCCTGGTAAGGCGCGCCGGGCTGCGGCCCGGCTTAAGACTTCCGCTCAGCCCTGAATCCAGGGCAGGCCGGCCGCGCGCCAGCCGCCGACCGTGTTGCGATGGCCCGCAGCGTCGCGGTCGCCCTCGAAACCCTCAAGCACGTTGTAAGCCTCGGCGTAACCCGCCTGCATCGCCAGCATCGCCGCGTTGTGCGAGCGGCCGCCGCTGCGGCAGATGAACATCACCGCCGCATCCTGCGGCACCTGCGACAGAAGCTGATCCATAAAGGCCGGATTCGGGCGGCTGCCCGGATAGGTCAGCAGCTCGATCTCCACCGCGCCCGGAATGCGCCCGACCCAGTCCCACTCGGCGCGGGTGCGCACATCCACCAGCCTGGCGTTGGGCAGCGATTGGAGGAGGGCGTGGGCTTCCTGCGGCAGCAGCGCGCCGCTGTAGGGCAGCCCCATGTCCGCGCCGCGACCGGCGGCGGCTTCGAGTATGGCTTTGGTGTCGCTCATGGTGTGTGTGTTCTTTGAGGTTGAAGATGGTATTGGGGCGGGAGGCATTGTAATTGAGACACCCCGAGCCCCGCGGGTCTGCTGTCATTTTGATCCGTGCACCAAAACCAGTAGGTCCGGCGTATCCGTCAAATTTGAAATTTGACGGATATAAATGTCTCCGTTAGTATCCGTCAAATTTGAAATTTGACGGATACTAAGCCTTACCGATACGCCTTACCGATACCAAAGGGCAGACTGCGATGTCAAAACCGCTCTTTACGGCACACAAGGCAGCGCTCACCACGCTGTATGCCGATGTGGATCAGTCCACTGCAGGTTTGGGCGAACTTTCAGTGGGCACGGCGGGTTCCGTGCTTGAGCGCAGCAACGCCAACGGCACGCGCTTTTACGCCCATCAGTACTACGATGCCGAAGGCAAAAAGCGTGAACGATATATCGCCGGTCCGGCCGGCGAGGCCGAAGCTGACCAGCGCGCCGCCGAAATGCGCGACCCGATCGCCGCCAGCAAGGGGCTGGTGCAATCCGCGCGCTTGCTGGTGCGCGAGGGCTATTACCTGGCGGATTCCAGGACCTACGCTGCATTGGCCGCCCTGCACAACCACGGATTGTTTGCGGCTGGCGCGGTGCTGCTCGGATCACATGCGTATGGCGTCCTGGTCAATCATCTTGGCGTGCGTGCCGCCGTTTATGAAACCCGCGACGTTGATATCGGCCGCAATGAGCCGCTGGTGCTGAAATCACCGCTGGAAGAGGGTATTCTCGGCGCGCTGCTGACCTCGGACCTGCGGCTGGTGGAAACCCCAAGGATCAATGTGCGGGAACCTTCCACTTCGTTCATGAAACCAGGTGCCCCGCCGTTCCAGGTGGACTTGCTGACCCCGGTGCGCAGGAACCAGAAACCGTTTGAGCCCGTCGGCATCCCCGAGTTGAAGGCGCACGCCACCGGCTTGCCTTATCTGGGCTATCTCCTTGCCGAAACACAATACGCCACGATAATTGCCCGTGAGGGCGCCTGTCGAGTCAGGGTGCCGGTGCCGGAGCGTATGGCCTGGCACAAGCTGCTGGTGGCTGGACTGCGCGCGACGCAGTCATCCAAGTCGCGCAAGGATTTTGAACAGGGTTGTGTATTGCTGGCGGTCGTCGGTGAACTGGATGGCGACGTCGTGATGGAGGCGGCTGCCAGGCTGCCTGCGGCAGCCCGCAGCAAGATTCTCAAGCAGGCCGCTCAAATCGAAAAAAGGCTGGAGCCGCACCCGCGCGCACTGGATGCGTTGAGGCTGTCATTGAAGACTGGATACCTTTGATGCTTTTGGTGCTGAAATGACAGCGCGCCTGGCGCTGGACGCCGGCGATCACGGCGCTTCCGGTTTCCGGCTCTCGGTGCTTGCCGCCGCGCCGGACTGGTAGCCATATAGTCATTTGATTTAATTGAATGATTATTGATTTCATGATGAGCGTGCCGGACCCCCTGCGTGATGCCGCAGCCAACGGTGGCTGCGCGGCAAAGACGATGGCACGATCCGTGACGGCATCACCCACCATGCCCAGAAAGAGCCCGGGGACATCGTATTCGTCGAAGCGCTGCCGGCAGGCAGGCGACTGCTGAAGGGTGAGAGCTGCGGTACGATCGAATCGGTGAAAATCGCGGCGGATCTGTTCGCGCCGATCGATGGCGGGGTGGTGGCCGTCAATGCCTAAATCGCGGATGCGCCCGGGCGTATCAATGCGTGCGAAAGGTACCGGATTCGATTTTCAAGCCATAAGCTCCACATCAAATGGGTGGTTATTGAGAAGAGTCGCCGGCATTATGGATCGGCTGGGCCGCCTGCCCGAGCCCGCGCTCAACCACTGCAAAAGCGCAGATCCACAGCAGCGCGTCATACGCGTCGAACCAGTCGCCCGCGGCGAGCCAGAGCAGGGCGACCAGCAGCAGCGCGGCATAGAGCAGCAGGGTGCAGACCCGCAGCAGTTTTCGTGACCGGTCGACCCGCAGTTCGATTTCGAGGGCAACCACCACCCCGATCCACAGCCAGGCGTTGACGGTATCCAGCCATTCACTCTCGGCGACGAAGTGCAGCGCCGCCCACAGCACGGCGAGGCCCGCAGCTCCACGGACGAGCGCGAGGGCGTGCCGCCAGCGCTGGGCAAAGGCGGGCGCGAAGGCGGCAAGGCTGAATGCGGTGATGAGTATGAACCAGGCCGCGGCATCAAGGGCTTGACTGCCATGGCCGCGGGACAGATAAACCGTGACATCGATCCCGAGCAGGGCGAGGATGAATGCGTGGGTCCGCGCCCCGCTCATGGCACGGTTATGGCGTCAACCGGGATGAGGGAGGCCGTGCTCGTGCCGCACGCCGTAGCGCTGCGGCAGCAGCGAGCCGATGATCATGCCGGTGAAGGAGACGGCCAGCCCGATCAGCTGCGGCGGCACCAGGCTTTTTTCGCCGATCAGGATTTCCACCAGGATCCAGGACAGCAGTCCGCCAAGGGTGGCGGCCAGTGCGCCCTGGGTGGTTGCGCGCTTCCAGAACGCGCCCACCACCAGCGGCACGAAAGCGCCGGCGAGGGTGACCTTGTAGGCCGATTCGACCATGTGGAAGATCGACAGCTCGGAATTGAGGGCAACCAGCAGCACCACGCCGGCGAAGGCGACGATGGTGATGCGCATGATCCACAGGAACTTGCGGTCGGTAAGGTTCGGGAAACAGCCCTTGACGATGTTCTCGGCGAACATCACCGAGGGCGCGAGCAGGGTGGCCGAGGAGCAGCTCATGATCGCCGAGAGCACCGCGCCGAAGAATACGATCTGCGCGAACAGCGGCATCTGCTGCAGCACCAGCGTGGGCAGGATCAGCTGCGAGTCCCTCTCCAGCAGCTCGTTGAACAGTTCGGGGTCGATCAGCGTGGCCGAGTAGGCAATGAACATCGGCACGAAGGTGAAACAGAAGTAGATGGTGGCGCCGAGTACCGAGCCCCAGATCGCGATTGTTGCCGACTTGGCCGAGGTCACGCGCTGGAACACGTCCTGCTGCGGCAGCGAGCCGAACATCATGGTGATCCAGGCGCCGAGGAAGGTGATCCACATCCAGGGGTCGGGCGGCGGGAAAAACTCGAACTTGCCGGCCTGGGCCGCATGGTCAATGACCACGCCGGCGCCGCCGGTGAGGCCGCTCACCGCCCAGGCGATGTAGAGCAGGCCGCACATGCTCACCATCATCTGCACGAAATCGAGGATGGCCACCGAGAACATGCCGCCGAAGGTGGTGTAGGTGAGCACGATGGCGGTGCCGATGATCATGCCCATTTCGGGGCTGACGGCGCCGTTGGTGATGACGTTGAAGATCAGGCCCAGGGCCATGATCTGCGCGGAGACCCAGCCCAGGTAGGAGCCGACGATGCACAGCGAGGTGATCACTTCCACCGTGCGGTTGTAGCGCATGCGGTAGTAGTCGCCGACGGTGAGGATGTTGAGCTTGTAGAGTTTGTGGGCAAAGAAGAAGCCGGCGATGATCAGGCACATCGACGAGCCGAAGGGGTCGGCAACCACGCCCGAGAGCCCTTCCTTGACGAATTGCGCGGAAACGCCGAACACCGCCTCGGCGCCGAACCAGGTGGCAAACACGGTGGCGGTGACCACCGGCAGCGGCAGCGAGCGGCCGGCCACGGCGAAATCCTTGGCGCTGTGGACGCGGGTGGCGGCCCAGAGGCCGATGCCCACGGAGACCATCAGGTAGGCAATGACGAACCAGAGCAGCATCGCAACTCCCTTGTTTGCGTAGCGTTATATTGCCGTATTCCGCCCGCTCAGGCGAACCACTGCGCCGCCAGCAGCAGCGCGAGCAGGGCCGCGGCGAGCGCGGTCAGCCAGGTGTTGAGACGTTGGCGGGCGATCAGCGTGTCCAGTTGTTCGCGCAGCAGCGCCTCGCCGTCGCGCGACAGGTATTGCTGTGCCAGCCGCGGCAACTGCGGCAGCAGTTCGCTCCACAGCGGCAGCTCTTCGCCCAGCCGGCGCAGCAGGCCGCGCCAGCCGACCTGTTCCGACATCCAGCGCTCGAGGAAGGGCTTGGCCGTGCTCCACAGGTCGAGGTCGGGGTCGAGGTCGCGGCCGAGGCCTTCGATGTTGAGCAGGGTCTTCTGCAGCAGTACCAGCTGGGGCTGGATTTCGATGTTGAAGCGGCGCGAGGTCTGGAACAGGCGCAGCAGCACCTTGCCGAAGGA
>JAJTHX010000042.1 GCA_021300125.1 Betaproteobacteria bacterium
GCCCTGCGGTGGGGGCCCGGCTTGAGGTGCTGTTCGGAGAGCCCCTCACCGAACTGGTGTTCGCGCGACATGTCGGTGAATGGCAGCGCGACGAGGCGGCCCATGCCGAGGCGTTGGAGCTGGCATTGCAATACGCCGCCTGGGCGGCGCATACCCCTGCCGGTCGCGCCCGCCATGCCGATGGGGTGCTGTTCAAGTCCCCGCATAAGCTTGACACGCAAAACCTCGTGCCTTCCCTGCAGAGCGGGGCACGAGGCTATATCGAGCACCGCTTCGACGTATCGAGGCTGCGCCGGCGCGAGGGTTTTGCCCTCACCGATGCCGGCGCCGACCTTGCCGGGGCCCTTGACGAAGCCAATTACTGCATCTGGTGCCACGAGCAGGGCAAGGATTCCTGTTCCAAGGGGCTGCTCGAAAAAGGCGCCAGCGGGCGCGGCGCGCAGTCGTTCAAGAAATCCCCTTTCGGCATCACCCTGGCCGGCTGCCCCCTGAGCGAGAAGATTTCGGAATTCCACAAGGCCAAGACGGAAGGTGTGGCGATCGGCGCGCTGGCGATCATCACTGTGGACAATCCGATGGCGGCTGCCACAGGCCACCGGATCTGCAACGATTGCATGAAGTCCTGCATCTACCAGAAGCAGGAGCCGGTGAACATTCCCCAGGCCGAGACCCGCACGCTGAAGGATGTGCTCGAGCTGCCCTGGGGATTCGAGATCTACAGCCTGCTCACGCGCTGGAATCCGCTGAACCTGCGCCAGCCTTACCCGAAGGCGCCCAGCGGCAAGCGCGTGCTGGTGGCCGGCATGGGGCCGGCGGGATTCTCCTTGGCGCATTTTCTGATGAATGACGGCCATACCGTGGTCGGCATTGACGGCCTGAAGATCGAGCCGCTGCCGCCGGAGCTCGGTGGCGTTGATGCGTCCGGCAATCGCGTGCCTTTCAAGCCGGTGCGTGACGTATCGGAACTGCACGAGCCGCTCGATCGCCGCAGCCAGGCCGGTTTCGGCGGGGTCGCCGAATACGGCATTACCGTGCGCTGGGACAAGAACTTCCTCAAGATCATCCGCTTGCTGCTGCAGCGCCGCAGCCAGTTCGCGCTGCTGGGCGGCGTGCGCTTCGGCGGGACACTGACCGCGGACGATGCTTTTGCGATGGGTTTCGATCACATCGCGCTGGCCATCGGAGCGGGGCGGCCGACGGTGCTCGACATGCCCAACGGTCTCTCCCGCGGCGTGCGCACCGCATCCGATTTCCTGATGGCGCTGCAGCTCACCGGTGCGGCGAAGGCTGATTCCATCGCCAACATGCAGCTCCGGCTGCCGGTGGTGGTGATCGGCGGCGGGCTGACCGCGATCGATACCGCAACCGAGTCCCTGGCCTACTACCCGCTGCAAGTCGAGAAGTTTCTGCAGCGACACGAGGCGCTGGTGCAGGCGCAGGGCGAGGAAGCGGCACGCATCCACTGGACGCCGGAGGAGCGCGGCATTGCCGAGGAGTTTCTGGCCCATGCCCGGGCGATCCGTGCCGAGCGCGCCGCCGCGCAGCAACAGGGCCGTGAACCGCGCATTCTCGAGCTGTTGCAGTCCTGGGGTGGCGCCACCATTGCCTACCGCAAGCGCATGATTGACAGCCCCTCGTACACGCTCAACCACGAAGAGGTGCACAAGGCGCTGGAGGAGGGCATCACCTTCGCCGAGGGCCTGACGCCACTGGCGGTGGAACTCGACGAATACGGCCATGCCCGCGCGCTGAAGGCGGCGGTCCAGGGTGGCGGTGAGGTCGAGATTCCGGCACGTGCGATCCTGATCGCAGCCGGAACCCAGCCCAATACCGTGCTTGCGCGCGAGGATGGCGAGAATTTCGTGCTCGACGGCCGTTATTTCCGCGCCTGCGACGAGCACGGTGAACCGGTCGCCGCGGAGAAATCCATATCCAAGCCGAACGCGGTCAACGTGCTGCTTTCCAGGCGGGAAGACGGGCGCTGCATCAGTTATTTCGGCGATGTACATCCTTCGTTCTTCGGCAACGTGGTCAAGGCCATCGGCAGTGCCAAGCAGGGCTACCCGGTGGTGAGCCGCGTGCTGGAGCGGGTGCCTGCGGCCAGTGCGGCCGTCGACGAAGCCTTCCTCACGGGCCTGAATCGTGAACTGCGCGCAGTGGTGCACGAGGTCAAGCGCCTGACGCCGACCATTGTCGAAGTCGTGGTGCATGCGCCGCTGGCGGCGCGGCATTTCCAGCCCGGCCAGTTCTACCGCCTGCAGAACTATGAGGCGCTGGCCGCCCGTTCCGGCGCCACTACGCTGGCGATGGAGGGCCTTGCGCTGACCGGCGCCTGGACCGATCCGGCGCGGGGTTTGATGTCCACCATCGTGCTGGAGATGGGGGGGTCCAGCAACCTGTGCATGTCGCTCAAGCCCGGCGAACCCGTGGTGCTGATGGGGCCGACCGGTGCGCCGACGGAGATCCCAGCCGGCGAGACCGTGATCCTGGTCGGCGGCGGACTTGGCAACGCGGTGCTGTTTTCAATCGGCCAGGCGATGCGCAAGGCCGGTTGCAGGGTGCTTTATTTTGCCGGCTACAAGGGCATGGCCGACCGCTACCATGTCGAGAACATCGAGGCCGCCAGCGACGTGGTGGTTTGGTGCTGCGACCAGGCCCCGGGTTTCGAGCCTTCGAGACCGGCGGACCGGCGTTATGTCGGCAACATCGTGCAGGCGATGCTGGCCTACGCCAACGGGGAACTGGGCGAGCAGGCGATTCCGTTCAGTGCCGCAGACCGCATCATTGCTATTGGTTCCGACAAGATGATGGCTGCCGTTGCGCGCGCCCGCCACGATGTGCTCAAGCCTCACCTCAAGTCCTGCCACCACGCCGTGGGTTCGATCAACTCACCGATGCAGTGCATGATGAAAGAGATCTGCGCGCAGTGCCTGCAGCCGCATGTCGACCCGGCAACCGGCAAAAAGTCCTATGTCTTCTCCTGCTTCAACCAGGACCAGGATCTTGACCGCGTGGACTGGCCCGCGCTGGACCAGCGACTGAAGCAGAACGCGACCCAGGAGAAACTGACTGCAGCCTGGCTGCGTGCCTGTGTGAGCCCTTAGCCGGCCATGAGCCGAATAAAAGGGCAGCGTTGCTGCCCTTTTTTTTGGCTCGGGAATATATTTAACC
>JAJTHX010000336.1 GCA_021300125.1 Betaproteobacteria bacterium
GCTGCCGGAAGCCGAGATCCGCAAGCTGATCAGCATCAAGCCGGGTGACGTTTTTTCGCGTACCCGCATCGCGGAATCCACCAAGAACATCAACGACCGGCTCGGTAACGAAGGTTATGCCTTTGCCAACGTCAATGCCGCCCCCGATCTGGACAAGACCAAGAACCAGGCGTCGTTCACCTTTTTCATTGATCCGGGCCGGAGGGTATATGTCCGCCGCATCAACATTGCGGGCAACACCAAGACCCGGGACGAAGTGATCCGGCGCGAGATGCGCCAGATCGAAGGCGCCTGGTATTCCGGCGAAAAAATCAATCTCTCGCGCAGCCGGGTCGATCGCCTCGGCTATTTCACCGAGGTCAGTGTGGAAACGCCATCTGTTACTGGCACCTCCGACCAGGTCGATGTGAATCTCTCGGTGGTGGAAAAGCCCACGGGCAACATCCTGCTCGGCGCCGGTTTCGGCAGCGGTGACGGCGTGACCCTGTCCGGTGCGGTGTCGCAGCAGAACATCTTCGGTTCCGGCAAGCATGTATCCGCCCAGCTCAACTCCGGGCGCATCAACACGGTCTATGCACTGTCCTACACCGATCCCTATTTCACCGCTGACGGCATCAGCCAGGGTTTCGACGTGTTCTCGCGCGAGGTCGACGGCACTCGCGGCGGCATTGGCCGCTACATCACCAAGACGCTGGGTGGCGGCATCCGCTTCGGCGTTCCGGTCACGGAGCGTGACGTCATCAACTACGGACTGTCCTATGAAAATACGGAAATCACCACATTCACCGACAGCCCGTTGTTCTACCGGAATTACGTCAACACCTTCGGCAACAAGAACGATGCCATCATCGGTTCGGCTGGCTGGGTGCGCGACGGCCGCGACAGCCTGATCTATCCAACCAAGGGCACCTTTCAGCGCGCCATCGGTGAAATGGGGCTGCCCGGTGTTGGTACCTCGCTTGAATATTACAAGGTCAACTACCAGTACCAGCGCTACTTTCCGCTGACTCGCCAATACACCCTGATGGTCAACGGCGAGGCTGGTTTCGGCGACGGCATCAGCAACAACCTGCCACTGCCATTTTTCAAGAGTTTCTTCGCCGGGGGTGTCAGCACGGTGCGTGGCTACCGCAACTCTTCGATTGGCCCCAAGGACCAGAATGGCGACCCCCAGGGCGGCAGCCACCGGATCCTCGGCAATGCCGAGTTCCTGTTCCCGTTCCCGGGCCTGCAGAACGACCGTTCCGTGCGCCTGAGCGCCTTTGTCGACGCCGGCATGGTGGCCAACAAGTTCGACGGCGGCGCGTTCCGCTATTCGAGCGGCCTCGGCGTTTTCTGGTCATCGCCTTTTGGCCCGCTCAAGGTCAGTTTCGCTGCGCCACTGAACGCCGACCGACTGGACCGCAAGCAGATGTTCCAGTTCACGTTCGGCGGAGCATTCTGAGCCGGCGCAGGGTATGCTATTGGCGGGTACAGGCTTGCTGCCACGGATTCAAGGAGAACAGATGTGCATCAACAACTCATTAAATTGACCGCGGCTCTGCTGGTCTTTGCGGCTGTGGCAACAGCCCATGCGGCTGAGCTCAGAATCGGGGTTGTCGATCAGGAGCGGATTACGCGTGAAAGCGCCCCGGCAGAACGTGCCAGCAAGCAGCTCGAGAAGGAGTTTGCGCCGCGCTCGCAGGAGCTGCAGCGCCGTGAAACGCAACTGAAAAACCTGCAGTCACAGCTCGAGAAGGATGCCATGACGATGAGCGAAGGCGACAGACGCGCCCGGGAGCAGGAACTGGGCCGGCTGACACTCGATTTCCAGCGCATGCAGCGCGAGTATCGCGAGGATCTCAACCTGCGCCGCAATCAGGAACTGAGCGCCCTGTTTGACAGGGCAACCCGGGTGATCAGGCAGATTGCCGAAACCGAGAAGTTTGACCTGATCCTGCACGAAGCGGTCTATCGCAATCCCAGGCTGGACATCACCGACCGCGTGCTCAAAGCCTTGGCTGCAGAAAAATAAGCCGCTGCGGCATTCGGCCGTGTGGTGGCACGGCCATTCTCATCACTGCAGGCGTCAAATGGTCGCATTCACCCTCTCTGGCATCGCCGAAAGGCTGGGTGGAACCGTGTTCGGCGATGGCACGGTGAAGATCCGGCAGGTCGCTACGCTGGAGCGCGCCACGCCGGATACCATCAGCTTCCTCGCCAATGAGCGTTACCTTGGATTCCTGAAATCCACTCGAGCCGGTGCGGTGATCGTTGGCGAGGCTTTTCGCTCCGGTGTCGAGCTGCCGCACATCGTGGCGGACAATCCTTATGCCTATTTCGCGCGAGTTTCATCCCTGCTCAATCCGGTGCCGGCGGTAGCCGCCTGCCGCCATCCTTCGGCGGTGATTGACCCTGCCGCCGTTGTGGCGCCGTCGGCCAGCATTGGCCCCGGCGCCGTGATCGAGGCCGGTGCGGACATCGGTGAGGCGGCGGTGATAGGCGCTGGCTGTTTTATCGGGGCGGGGGCGCGGATCGGCCCGCGTTGCCGTCTGTACCCCCATGTCACGGTTTATCACGACTGCTGCATCGGGGATGGCACGCTGATCCATTCAGGTGCGGTGATCGGTGCCGACGGTTTCGGCATCGCCATGGACGAGGGCCGCTGGCTGAAGGTGCCGCAGATCGGCGGGGTGCGCATCGGCCGCGATGTCGAGATCGGTGCCAATACCACCATTGATCGCGGCGCGATCGAGGACACCGTCATTGGCGACGGCGTCAAGCTCGACAACCAGATCCAGGTTGCCCACAACGTCGAGATCGGTGCCCATACCGCGATTGCCGCCTGCGTCGGCATCGCCGGCAGTTCCAGGATCGGAGCGTATTGCCGCATCGGGGGTGCTTCAGGCATCGCCGGGCACCTGAGCATCACTGACCACGTCGAAATTTCTGCCCATACGCTGGTCACCAAGTCGATCACCGAACCGGGCACCTATACCGGTGCCTATCCCTTCGAGACCAACCGTGACTGGCGGCGCAATGCCGCAAGCCTGCGCCGGCTCGGTGAACTCGGAGACCGTGTGCGGGCGCTGGAAAAAACGCTCGGCCAGAAAACGAAAGGACAATAAGAGCATGAACGGCATGGATATCAACGAGATCCTGCGCTACCTGCCTCACCGCTACCCCTTCCTGCTCCTTGACCGCGTGTTGTCCTGTGAAGCCGGCAAGCGTATCGAGGCCCTGAAGAACGTCACCATCAACGAGCCGTTTTTCCCCGGTCATTTTCCTCATCACCCGGTGATGCCGGGGGTGCTGATCGTCGAGGCGATGGCCCAGGCTGCAGCCATCTTGTCATTCGTGACCATGGGCGCCAAGGCCGATGACAAGTCGATCTATTACTTTGTCGGCATCGACAACGCCCGCTTCAAGCGTCCGGTCACCCCGGGTGATGCGCTGCGCCTGAGCATCGAGCTGACGCGTCACACCCGCGGCATCTGGAAATTCACTGCCACAGCCCGTGTCGAGGATGCGGTTGCCGCCGAGGCCGAGCTGATGTGCACGGTGCGCGACTTGCCGTCCTGAGCATGGCTGCATCCCGCATTCATCCGGCTGCGCTGGTCGATCAAGGCGCGGAGCTGGCCGAAGACGTCGAGGTCGGTGCCTATTCCATCATCGCAGCCGGCGCGCAGATCGGCCGCGGAACGCGTATCGGGCCGCATGTGGTGATCGGGCCGCATACCCGCATCGGGCAGCGCAACCGTTTTTTCCAGTTCAGCTCCATCGGCGAGGACCCGCAGGACAAGAAGTACGGCGGCGAACCGACCCGGCTGGAAATCGGTGACGACAACACCATCCGCGAGTTCTGCACCCTGAACCGCGGCACCGCCCAGGACGCCGGCGTGACCCGCGTCGGCAACGGCAACTGGATCATGGCCTATGTCCACCTCGCGCATGACTGCCAGGTCGGCAATGGCTGCATTTTCGCCAACAACGCCCAGCTTGCCGGCCATGTCCATGTCGGAGACCAGGCGATACTCGGCGGCTTTACCGTGGTACACCAGTTTTGCCGCATTGGGGCTCACAGCATCACCGCAATGGGAACCATCCTGCTGCAGGACCTGCCGCCCTATGTCATGGTATCCGGCAACACCGCAGTGCCGCATGGCATCAATGCCGAGGGCCTGCGCCGCCGCGGTTATTCAGCCGAAGCCCTGGCTGCGATCAAGCGTGCGTACAAGACGATCTACAAATCAGGCCTGTCCCTGGTTGAGGCGCAGTCGCGGATTGCCGGCGAAAGCGCGGCGCAACCCGAGCTGCAGCTGCTGGCGGAGTTTCTCGCCAGTGCAGGCCGCGGAATCGTCCGCTAGCTTACTGATGGCGGCTGGAGGCAATGAGGGGCTGATCGGCATTGTCGCGGGTGAACCCTCGGGTGACCTGCTGGGTGCCGAACTGGTCGCCGCGCTGCGCCGGCGTGCCCCCCGATTGCGCTTTGCCGGCATTGCGGGGCCGAAGATGACGGCCGCAGGGGTCGAGGCACTCTTTCCGATGGACAAGCTCGCGGTTCGGGGCTATGTCGAGGTGCTGCGGCACTATCGCGAAATCGTCGGCATCCGCGGCAGCCTGCGCCGCCATTTTCTCGCGCAGCGCCCGCGTGCCTTCATCGGCATCGACGCGCCGGATTTCAATCTCGACCTCGAGGCCGCAATGAAGGTGGCCGGCATTCCGGCCATTCACTATGTCAGCCCC
>JAJTHX010000060.1 GCA_021300125.1 Betaproteobacteria bacterium
CAGATCCTTGACCACCTGTTCGCCAGACGCCGTGCCGAACACCAGCAGATCCAGCAGCGAGTTGGTGCCGAGGCGGTTGGCGCCGTGCACCGACACGCAGGCGCATTCTCCGGCGGCATAGAGGCCCTTGACGATGGCGGCACCTGCATGGCCGGCCAGCACCTGGCCGTGCATGTTGGTCGGAATGCCGCCCATCTGGTAGTGGCAGGTGGGCACCACGGGGATCGGATCCCTGGCAGGATCCACGTTGGCGAATTTCTTGGCGATTTCGCGGATGCCGGGCAGGCGCTTGTCGATGACGTCGGCGCCCAGGTGATCCAGCTTGAGCAGGATATGGTCGGCCTCCTTGCCCGCACCACGCCCCTCCTTGATCTCGGTGGCCATCGCACGCGAAACCACATCGCGGCTCGCCAAATCCTTAACCGTCGGCGCGTAACGCTCCATGAAGCGCTCGCCGTTCTTGTTCAGCAGGAAGCCGCCCTCGCCGCGCACGCCTTCGGTGATCAGCACGCCGGCACCGGCGACTCCGGTGGGGTGGAACTGCCAGAACTCCATGTCCTCGAGCGGGATGCCGGCGCGTGCCGCCATGCCGAGGCCGTCGCCGGTATTGATAAAGGCGTTGGTGCTGGCGGCATAGATGCGACCAGCGCCGCCGGTGGCGAGCAGCGTCGCCTTGGCGTGCAGCGCGACGACTTCACCGGTTTCCATTTCCATCGCCACCACGCCGAGCACGTCGCCGGCCTGGTTGCGGATGAGATCCAGCGCCATCCACTCGACGAAGAACTGGGTGTTTGCACGTACGTTGCGCTGGTACAGCGTGTGCAGCATGGCGTAGCCGGTGCGGTCGGCCGCGGCACAGGCGCGCTTGACCGCGCGCTCGCCGTAATTGCTGGTATGCCCGCCAAAGGGGCGCTGGTAGATCTTGCCGTTGTCGAGGCGGTCAAACGGCATGCCGTAGTGTTCCAGCTCGATCACCGCCTCGTTGGCCTTGCGGCACATGAACTCGATCGCGTCCTGGTCGCCGAGGTAGTCGGAACCCTTGACCGTGTCATACATGTGCCAGTGCCAGTTGTCAGGCTCCTCGTTGCCGAGTGAGGCGGACACGCCCCCCTGTGCCGCCACCGTGTGTGAGCGTGTCGGAAACACCTTGGACAGCACGGCCACACGCAGGTTGGCCTCTGCCAGTTGCAGTGCGGCACGCAGGCCCGAACCACCGGCCCCCACCACCACCGCATCGAATTTTCTGGTTGCGATACCCATTGTCTATTTGCCCCATAGAATCTGAACAATCCAGGCGCCGTAAGCCAGCAGCCCGAGGATGATCAGCACATACAGCGTGAGCCGCAGTCCCGAATCCTTGATGTAATCCATGCAGATGTTGCGCATACCGACCCAGGCATGGAACATCAGCGCCGCAAAAAACAGCACCGTCGCGTATTTCATCAGCGGCAGGCTCCACAGGGCCTGCCAGTGCCAGAAGTCGAATTTCGGCAGGGTCGCCAGCGCGAGCGCGAAAAGCACGGTGTAAACCACCATCACCACCGCCGTGGCGCGCTGCGCCAGCCAGTCGCGCACGCCGTAGTGCGCGCCGGTTACTTGTCGGTTCACCATATCTGCAACCCCAGCGCCAACGTCAGCACAATACCGCCGGCCAGCACGACCATGCTGCTGGCGCGGGCGGTTTCGAGTTCGGTGCCGATGTGCAGGTCGAGCAGCAGATGGCGCAGTCCTGCCAGCAGGTGATGGGCGTAACCCCAGAACAGGCCGAGCAGCACCAGTTTGGCCAGCGGATGGGCCATCAAGGACTGAAAGCGCGCGAAGGATTCCGCAGACTGCAGGCTGGCCTGGAGCAGCCACAGCAGCAGCGGCAGCAGCAGGAACAGAATGGCGCCGCTGATGCGGTGCAATATCGAAACGATGCCCGGCACCGGAAGCCTGATCTGCAACAGGTTCAAGTGCTTGGGCCTGGATTTGGCCATGATCGAAGACACGCGCTGCTCTCCTAGTTACACATATCGTGATGGTCCCGGCACTCTGCCTCGCCCGCAGCACCTGTTACGGCGGGGCTTTCACCCCCACGCGGCAGGGATTGCCTGCTCGGCCTGATGCTGCCGGTCGACAGCGCACCGCAAAACAGGGTGCAAGGCCATGCCGCATCAGTTGAGAGTTTTTGGCACAAGCAAATGTGCGCTGAGACTGCGTTTAAGCGCATGAAATAATACCAGCTTTCATGGGGTGAATAAACGATGGAATACGGTGTCCTCGACAAAAAACCGTTCATCCGAGAACACTGCATTTACGTTTACGTAAAGCACTGATCAGAACTTGAGCGCAGACCAAGACCCGGTGCGAGACAGGGCGACGGAGAGGGCGCTGAACTGTCCCGCCGACAGTCACGGGTCAGGCACCATGTCAGGCAACATAGATGCGCGCAACCGCACCGGCTGGGTGCACCAAGCTGCAGCGCTGAGGGCCTTCGGTTGACCTGAAATCGGGCGCTTCGTTATCATCGCGATGCAAAAAAAACAGGATTCCGCGCCCCTTTTTTCTCGCCCGAGGCAGCCACAGTAGTAACCAATGTTCCCCGAAAACCCAGGAAATTCAGGAGCTTCCAGATGAAACGACCCATGCGCGTTGCAGTCACCGGTGCCGCCGGCCAGATCGGCTACAGCCTGCTCTTCCGCATCGCCAGCGGTGAAATGCTGGGCAAAGACCAGCCGGTGATCCTGCAGCTGCTCGAAATCCCCGACGAGCGCGCGCAGAAAGCACTCAAGGGCGTGATGATGGAACTCGACGACTGCGCCTTCCCGCTGCTTCAGGGCATGGTCGCCGCCTCCGACCCGATGGTGGCCTTTGCCGATGCCGACGTCGCCCTGCTGGTTGGCGCCCGCCCGCGCGGCCCCGGCATGGAACGCAAGGACCTGCTCGAAGCCAACGCCAAGACCTTCGCGCCGCAGGGCAAGGCGCTGTCCGAGGTGGCCAAGCGCAGCGTCAAGGTGCTGGTGGTGGGCAACCCGGCCAACACCAACTGCCTGATCGCGATGAAAAACGCGCCCAAGCTCAAGCCCTCGAACTTCTCGGCCATGATGCGCCTGGACCACAACCGCGCACTGACCCAGCTCGCCCACAAAATCGGCAAGCCGGTCACCGAGATCAAGAAGATGGTGGTCTGGGGCAATCATTCCGCCACGCAGTATCCCGACGTGTTCCACGCCACGGCCGGCGGCAAGAAGATCTGGCCGATGATCAAGGACCAGGCCTGGCTGGAAAACGACTTCATCCCCACCATCCAGAAGCGCGGCGCCGCAATCATCGACGCGCGCGGCCTGTCCTCGGCGGCCAGCGCGGCCAATGCGGCAATCGACCACATCCGCGACTGGGTCAAGGGCACCAAGGCCGGCACCTGGGTCAGCATGGGCATTCCCTCGGAGGGCAGCTACGGCATTCCCGAAGGCCTCATCTACGGCTTCCCGGTCACCTGCAAGGACGGCAAGTTCAAGATCGTGAAGGGCCTCGACCAGAGCGAATTCAGCAAGGCGCGCATGCAGGCCACGCTGAAGGAACTGCAGGAAGAGCGCGACTCCATACTCGGCCTGCTCGGCTGACAAACCGATGCCC
>JAJTHX010000238.1 GCA_021300125.1 Betaproteobacteria bacterium
CAGTTTGTGCCCGACAACCGCGGCGGCGCCGGCGGCAATCTCGGCGCCGAGCTGTGCGCAAAGTCGCCGCCCGACGGCTACACGCTGTGCATGATCACCGCGGCACAGGGCGTGTCGCCGGCGATCTACCGCAAGATGAATTACGACGTGGTGAAGGACCTGGCGCCGATCACGCTGATGGCCAGCCTGCCCAGCCTGCTCACCGTGCACCCCAACCTGCCGGCGAAGACGGTGAAGGAACTGCTCGCACTGGCGCGTGCCAAGCCCGACGGCATGAGCTACGCCTCCACCGGCAACGGCAGCAGCCCGCACATGCTGATGGAAATGTTCAAGTTCATGACCGGCGTGAAGATGGTGCATGTGCCGTACAAGGGCCAGGCGCCGGCCGTGGTGGACCAGATGTCCGGCCAGGTGCAGCTCGCCTTCAACACGGCGATCACGGTGCTGCCGCAGATCGAGGCCAGGCGGCTGCGCGCGATCGCGGTGTCCACCCTGCAGCGCTTCCCGCCGATGCCCGACCTGCCGACGGTGGATGAAGCCGGCGTCAAAGGCTTTGACGGCGGGTCCTGGCAGGGCGTGGGCGCACCGGCGGCGACACCGCCCGACATCATCCGCCGCGTCAACACGCTGCTGGTGACCGAACTGAAAACCCCGGCCATGCGCGAGCAGATGATCAAGCGCGGCGCGCTGGTCTCGGCCAATTCGCCCGAGGAATTCAGCGCCTTCATCCGCGCCGAGATCACCAAATGGACCAAGATCGCCAAGGCGGGAAATATCACCATTGACTGAAGCCGCTTCAGCCGAGGCCCAGGCCCGCCTTGACCTTGCCGCAGCCCTGCGCACTGCCTCGCGCATGGGGTTGGGCGAGGGCATCTGCAACCATTTCAGCGCGGAGGTGCCGGGGCGCCCCGGCCACTTCCTGATCAATCCGCAGGGGCTGCACTGGTCCGAGGTCACGCCGGCGGACCTGGTGCTGCTCGATGCGCAGGGACGCAAGCTCGCCGGCCGCCACGAAGTCGAACCCACCGCCTTTTTCATCCACGGCGCCGCCCATCGCAGCAAGCCCACGGCGAAGTGCGTGCTGCACACCCACATGCCCTTTGCCACCACGCTGACCGTGGTGCTCGGCGGACGTCTGGAACCGGTGAGTCAGACCGCACTCAAGTTCCACGGCCGCGATGCCTATGACGATGCGTACAACGGCCTTGCGCTCGATGCCGCCGAGGGCGAGCGCATCGTCTCTGGCCTCAGCAACGCCGACATCCTGTTTCTGGCCAACCACGGCGTGATCGTCACCGGTCCGCGCATCGATGTCGCCTTTGACGATCTGTACTACCTGGAACGCGCCTGCCAGCTGCAGGTGCTGGGCAGCACCACCGGCATGCCGCTGCGCCTGGTGCCGGAGGCCGTCGCGAAGAAGACCGCGCACCAGATGCGCGGCGATGACACCCAGGCACGCCTGCACTTCACCGCCCTGAAGCGGCTGCTCGACCGCGACGAACCGGGCTGGGACCGGGCGGACTGAATCCACCGCGGCAACGCGCAGCGCTCAGTGGTAGACCACCGGCAGGTTGAGCAGCACGCTGAAATTGTCGAGGAAGGCGTCGATGTGCTCGGTCGAGGCTTCCTCGCCGGCCGCCTGGTTCATCGCCTCGGCGAATTTGTCGGCGACATCGCCCTGGAAAAACGTGCCGCGCGAGCTGCGCTTGTCGACCAGTTCCAGGCCCTGGGCGCCGGGGTATTCCGCCACGTAGTATTGCTCGCTGTTGTAGACGATGCGCATCTCCGCTCCTTTCGTTAAGCCATTGATTTATATGGTAAAAAATAAAATCCATGACCAAGGATGAGATGGGGCGGCCCGTGCCCGATTTCAAGAGGCGCGGCGGCGCTGGCAGATCGCGATGCCGGACAGGATCAGGGCAAGGCCGGCGTAGGCGGTGGCGGGCGGGTGCTCGCCCATGATCCACAGGCCGAGCATCACCGCGACACCCGGGCTCAGGTAGTTCACCAGCGACATGAAGCTCGGTCCCGCGGAACGGATCAGCTGGAAATAGAGCACCGTCGCCAGGGCGGTCGGCACCACACCCAGCCACACCACCGCGGCACTGGATGCCGCGCGCGGATCGAGCTGCCAGGGCCGGTCCAGCCACAGCGCGGCGGGCACCACGAACAGGCTCGCCACCAGCAGCGTGGCCGCGGCCGACACCAGGATGTCGCCCTTGATCATCAGCCGCGTCAGCACGCTCTGCAGCGCATAACACAGCGCACCGCCCAGCACCGCGATCTGCGACACGATGCGCAGCGTGTCGCCGCCCAGACCGGCCAGCGCATCCGGTCCCATCAGCAGCACGATGCCGCAGAATCCCGCGGCAAAACCCAGCGCGCGGTTGCGTGTCATGCCTTCTCCGGCGATCAGGAAATGCGCCAGCACCAGCGTCGACAGCGGCATGAACGCCATCAGGATGCCGGCGAGCGCGCTTTCCACCACCTGCTGCCCCCAGGTGATCAGATAAAAGGGAATCGCGTTGCCGATCAGCGCGATCACCACATAGGGCCACCAGTGGCGCCCCGGCGCCGGCAAACGCCGGCCGCTGGCATAGACAAACACCAGCAGCACCAGCGCCGCCACCCCGACGCGCCCTGCGACGATGGTCAGCGGCGGCAGGCTCGACACCGCGATGCGGTTGAACATGAATGAAGAGCCCCACATCGCGACCAGCGCGAGCAGGAGCAGCCAGTCGTTGAGCGTGCGTTGATGGCCAGCCATTGTCGGGGATGCGCCTTGTGGGTTCTGTTTGGACCGCTGATGAATGGCAACTGATGATCACAGGCCCGGCACTGCCGGGCCTTCACTCATGACGCATCAGCCATCACCCTTCACTCTTTACTCTTTACTCTTTACTCTTTACTCTTGATACTTGACTCTTCAGTCCTGACTCTCGACTCTTCAGTCATCGCGGATCACTGGATTCTAACGCTCGCCATCATCCCGCCCTGCTGGTGCGCCAGCACATGGCAGTGGAACATCCAGTCGCCGGGGTTGTCGGCCACGAAAGCGATCTCCACACGCTCGCGCGGCGCCAGCAGCGCGGTGTCGGCCCACTCACGCAGCGGTGCGGGTTTGCCGTTGCGGCTGAGAATGCGGAAGGCGATGCCGTGAATGTGGATCGGGTGATGCCAGGCGGTATCGTTGTGCAGCGTCCACAGCTGGTGGCTGCCCAGCTTCAGCGTCAGCATCGGCCGGTGGTCATGCTCGCGCCGGGCCACGCCGTTGACAGTCCAGGCAATGCCGTGCTCGCGCACCAGCTGCTGGATGCCGAGGCGCCGCCCCTCGAATTCGGCCTCGCGCAGGCCGCCCATCGCGCCGCCCTCGAAACGGATGTCCTGGCGCTGCGCCCGCGCAGGATCAGGCTCGGACAGCGGGTTCGGCGGCAGCGTCAGCGGTGCGGCCGAGGGTTTCCCGCGCAGCGGCGCTTCGTCCCGGTACACCAGCTCCATCACCCGCAATTCGCGCGGATAGAAAGTGTCGGCGACGACGAAACGTTCGCCCGGTTTTCCCATGCAGTCGAGCATCAGGTCAGCGCGCATGCCCGGCCCGAGTGCCACGCCCGCCCCCATCGCATGCGGCGCCACCGGATGGCCGTCGAGCGCGATCACCTGTGGCGAGTGACCGTCGAACTTCAGGCGGAAAATGCGCGCGGTGGCCGCGTTGATCAGGCGCAGCCGGATGCGCTCGCCGCTGCGCACGGCGAACTCGCCGCCAACCGGCGTGAACCGGCCGTTGACGGTGACGGTGTTGCCGATGCGGCCGCCGTGTGTGAGGTCGAAACGGTTGCTGTCGTAATCGGCGACTTCGGTCGCGCCCTTGTCCAGCCGCCAGTCGGAAAGTACCCAGGTCTCGTCGCGGTCCACCTCCGGTGGCTGCGCTTCATCAACGATCAGCGCGCCGTAGAGTCCGCGCGCGACCTGTTCGTGCGAACGTTCGTGCGGGTGGTACCAGTAGGTGCCGGCGTCAGGCAGCACGAACGCGTAGAGAAACTCGCCGCCGGGCGCGACCGGCTTCTGCGTCAGGTGCGGCACGCCGTCCATCGCGTTGGGCAGGCGGATGCCGTGCCAGTGCACCGTGGTCGCCTGCGGCAGGGCATTGGCCAGCACCACGCGCAGTAAATCGCCCTGGCGCGCACGCAGCAGCGGCCCCGGCACGCGGCTGTCGTAGGTCCACACTTCCGTCTGCGGATATTCCGGCGGTACCAGTTGCTGCCGCGACACCGAGGCCCGCAGCACCCGTGCCGGCGTGGAGCCCGTCGGAACGGCACAGGCCGGCAGCAGCAGGCCTGCGCCGGCGGTGGCGATGAACTGGCGACGCGTAACGGACATCGGTCCATTATCGCAGCACTGCAGCGCGGCCGGTGATGGTGCATGTGCATGATAAAATTTACTTTTAAGGATGCACTGCTGATGACCCCGCTTTCCCCGCTGACCGCGCTCTCCCCGCTCGATGGCCGCTATCACGCGAAGCTGGATGCCCTGCGCGGCTGCTTCAGCGAACTGGCCCTGATCCGGCAGCGGGTGCTGGTCGAGGTGGAATGGCTGAAGGCGCTGGCGGCGGAACCCGCGATTGCCGAAGTGCCGCCGTTCTCGAAGGCCACGCTGGCCAGGCTCGACACGCTGGTCAGCGGCTTCAGCGAGGCCGACGGCCTGCGCGTGAAGGCGATCGAGGCCACCACCAACCACGACGTCAAGGCGGTGGAATACCTGCTCAAGGAAAAACTCGCGGACAACGCGGAAATCACCCGCGTCGCCGAGTTCATCCACTTCGCCTGCACCTCCGAGGACATCAACAACCTCTGCCACGCGCTGATGCTGAAGGAAGCCCGCGACGCGGTGCTGACGCCGGCACTGGATGCGCTGATCGCGCGCCTGCGCGCGATGGCCCATGACCTGGCCGATGCGCCGATGCTGTCGCGCACCCATGGCCAGCCGGCCTCGCCGACCACGCTGGGCAAGGAAATGGCCAACGTGGTGGCGCGGCTGCAACGGGCAGCCTCGCGCATGGCTTCCGTCAGTCTGCTCGGCAAGATCAACGGCGCGGTCGGCAACTACAACGCCCACCTCTGCGCCTATCCATCCTTCGACTGGGAAGGCTTTGCCCGGCGGTTTGTCGAGTCGCTGGGGCTGGAATTCAATCCCTACACCATCCAGATCGAGCCGCATGACGCGATGGCCGAGCTCTTCGACGCGGTGGCCCGCGCCAATACCATCCTGCTCGACCTCGACCGCGACATCTGGGGTTATGTTTCCGTCGGCTATTTCAAACAGAAGACCAAGGCCGGCGAAATCGGCTCATCGACGATGCCGCACAAGGTCAACCCGATCGATTTCGAGAATTCCGAAGGCAACATCGGACTGGCCAACGCGCTGCTGCGCCATCTCTCCGAGAAACTGCCGGTCTCGCGCTGGCAGCGCGACCTCACCGATTCAACGGTGCTGCGCAACGTCGGCGTCGCGCTGGGTTATGCGCTGCTCGCCTGGGATTCCTGCCTGAAGGGGCTGAACAAGCTTGAGGCCAACCACGCGCAACTCGCCGCCGACCTCGATGCCAACTGGGAAGTGCTGGCCGAGCCGATCCAGACGGTGATGCGCCGCTACAACGTGGCCGGCGCCTACGAGCAGCTCAAGGACCTGACCCGCGGCAAGGCAGGCATCAACCGGGACACGCTGCATGCCTTCATCAAGGGACTGACCGGCATTCCCGAGGCGGAAAAACAGCGCCTGCTCGCGCTGACGCCCGCCAATTACATCGGCAAGGCTGCCGAACTGGCACGCCGGATCTGAAGCGTTAATTCATAACTCATTGTTTTAAATGACTATTTTTTGCTGTCGCGTTTGACCGCCGTCAACTCCGCCCAGCAGCGCAGGGCCTCCGCCATCGGCGGCGCCTCACCGCCGTAACCACTCGCAGCAACGACCTCGGCATTGGGCACACGCCCGCCGCGGTGCAGGAACAGTCCCTTCACATAGGCGTGCGCGCACAGCTCGCCGCCGCGCTCGAAGGTCTGCTCGATATAGATGTATTTCTCGTCCCAGGTCAGCAGGCGCGTCACCAGTTCGAAGCGGTCGAAGGGTTCGAGCGAGCGCAGGTAGGTGATTTCCGCGGCGGCAAGCACCGGCATCCAGCGCCGGCGGCGCATTTCGCCGAGCAGCCCGGCCTGCGCAGTGAGGTGCAGACGGCCGAGGTCCATGAACGTCAGGTAACGCCCGTTGTTCATGTGCCCGTTGAGGTCGAGGTCGCTGGGCAGCACGCGGAAATTGAGCCGCGACGCCTCGAAAATGCCCCGCCGCTGCAGCCGTCGCAGCCGCCACAGCAGCAGCAACAGGCGCAGGTACAGGTTCACGGCAGATCAGGACGCGCGGCGGTGGCGCAGGATTTCAATCACGCCGGGCATGATCGACAGGATGATGATGCCGAGGATGACCAGCGACAGGTTGTCCTTGATCACCGGCAGGTTGCCGAAGAAATAGCCGGCGTAGCCCAGCGACACCACCCACAGGATCGCGCCAGTGACGTTATAGAAGGCGAACTTCGAATAGGTCATGCTCGCCGCGCCGGCGACGAAGGGGGCGTACGTGCGCACGATCGGCACGAAGCGGGCGATGATGATGGTCTTGCCGCCATGCCGTTCGTAAAAGGCGTGCGCGCGCTGCAGGTGCTTCGGATTCAGCCAGCGTGACTGCTGCTGGCTGAACACGCGCGGCCCGACATAGCGGCCGAAGGCGTAGTTGACGGCATCGCCGAGGATCGCGACGATGATCAGCAGCACCACCATCAGGTGCACGTTCATGCCGCCCGCGGCGGCGATGGCGCCGGCGACGAACAGCAGCGAGTCGCCGGGCAGGAACGGCGTCACCACCAGCCCGGTCTCGCAGAACACGATCAGGAACAGGATCAGGTAGATCCAGGGGCCATAGGCGGCAACCAGCGCCTGCAGGTGCTCGTCGAGGTTGACGAAGAAGTCAACAAAGAGCGCAAAGAGCTCCATCGCCGGATCAGACGGTCGCGCCGTCCTCGGTGGCCGTCTTCGGCTTCTCCGGCTTGACCAGGTCGTCGCGCTTGAGGCCCAGCCACATCAGCAGCGGGCTGCCGACGAGCACCGAGGAGTAAATGCCGAAGCAGATGCCGATGGTCAGCGCCAGCGCGAAATAGAACAGGGTTTCGCCGCCGAAGATCAGCATCGAGCACACCATGAGCTGTGTCGAACCGTGGGTAATGATGGTGCGCGACATGGTCGAGGTGATTGCGGCGTCGATGACATCGGGCACCGAGTGGTTGCGGAACTGGCGGCTGCGGAAATTCTCGCGGATCCGGTCCATCACCACCACCGATTCGTTGACCGAATAGCCGAGGATGGCGAGGATCGCCGCCAGCACCGGCAACGAAAATTCCCAGCCGAACAGCGAGAAACAGCCGAGGATGATCACCACGTCATGCAGGTTGGCGATGATCGCGGAAACGCCGAACTTCCACTCGAAGCGCAGCGCGAGGTAGCCGACGATGCCCAGCGACACGAACAGCAGCGCCAGCGCGCCGCTCTCCAGCAGCTCCTTGCCAACCTGCGGCCCGACGAATTCGACGCGCTGCAGGACCACGCCGGGATCCATCTGGCGCAGCTCGGCCATCACCTGCTCCGAGAGCTGGGCGCTGGTCAGCCCCTCCTTCACCGGCAGGCGGATCAGCACGTCGCGCGCAGTGCCGAAATTCTGCACGGCGGGTTCACTGAAACCGAGCTTGATCATGCGTTCGCGGATCGGGTCCAGTTCAGGCGCCTGCTGGTAAGTCACCTCGATCACGGTGCCGCCGGTGAAGTCGACGCCGAGGTGCAGGCCCTTGGTGGCCAGCGAGCCCACTGCGACAAAAAAGGTGATCAGCGAGATGATGTTGAAAAACAGCGCATAGCGCATGAAGGGGATGCTTTTACTGATGCGGAAGAATTCCATCGCGATCCCCTTATTTCGGTGCCGCCGGCTTCCACACCTGCCCGATCGAGATGCGGTCGAGCCTGCGGCGGTTACCGTAGTAGAAATTGACGATGCCGCGCGAGACCATCACCGCGCTGAACATCGAGGTCAGGATGCCAAGGCAATGCACCACGGCGAAGCCGCGCACCGGGCCGGAGCCGAACCAGAACAATGCAATGCCGGCGATCAGTGTCGTAATGTTGGAGTCAAGGATGGTCGCCCACGCCCGCTCGTAACCCGAGTGCAGTGCCGCCTGCGGCGTCATGCCGTTGCGCAACTCCTCGCGGATGCGCTCGTTGATCAGCACGTTGGCGTCGATCGCCATGCCCAGCGCCAGCGCGATCGCGGCGATGCCGGGCAGGGTCAGCGTTGCCTGCAGCATCGACAGCAGCGCGATCAGGAACAGCAGGTTGGCGCCGAGGGCGACAATCGAGATCACGCCCATGCCGGCATAGTAAACGACCATGAATACCGCGATCGCGGCAAAACCCATCCACATCGACTGGAAGCCGATCTCGATGTTCTCCGCGCCAAGCGAAGGGCCGACGGTGCGCTCTTCGATGATTTCCATCGGCGCCGCGAGTGCTCCGGCGCGCAGCAGCAGCGCGACGTCCTTCGCCTCCTGCGTGGTCATGCGGCCGCTGATCTGCACACGGCCGCCGCCGATTTCGGTGCGGATCACCGGCGCGGTCACCACTTCGCCCTTGCCGCGCTCGAACAGCAGGATGGCCATGCGCTTGCCGACGTTCTCGCGGGTGACCTGCTGGAAGATGCGCGCGCCGGTGCCGTCGAGGTTCAGGTGCACCGCCGGCTCGCCGGTCTGGCCGTCGAAGCCGGGCTGGGCGTCGTTGATGCGCTCGCCGGTGAGCACGACCTGCTTTTTCACCAGCACCGGCTGGCCGTTGCGCTCGTAATACAGCTCGGCGCCGAACGGCGCCTGGCCCGATTTCGCCTCTTGCAGCGCGCCCGGCGTCATCCGCTCC
>JAJTHX010000396.1 GCA_021300125.1 Betaproteobacteria bacterium
CTCGCGCAAGCCGGCCGCGGCCGCCGCGCTGATCCAGCGCTTCTTGTATTCGGTGGGCATGAAGGCCTTGGTGTTCTGCAGGCCATCGCGCGGTCCTACTTCGCTGATCAGGATGTCGATGTCGTCGTTCATGCCGCTTGCGCTCTCAAGGGTGTGGTGTTTCCGATACTGACATGGCGGGGCGTGCCTGCCAATCGACCGGCCGTGGCAATCCATTCATAACTTATTGTTTTAATTGAATATTTATTTCGGAAACCGCCGAAAACCGAAATCGCGGTCGTCACGCACCGCGTCGAGCAGCTCCACTTCCCACTTCAGGTATTCGCGCATCGCCTCCTCGACCTTGTCCTTGCGGTCGAGCGCGCGATAACTGAGGTCATCGGCTGCACCGGTCATGCGCGTATCGCCGGTGTCCAGCGGGTAACCCGCGGCCACCCAGGCCGGCGTGCCGCCGGCGAGCACCCCCACGGCAGCGGCGGTCATCCTCGCAGCATCGGCCGCCGCCAGCCTCGCCAGGGCTTCCTCGGCCGCGCTGAACACCAGCAGTGGTGTGGCCGGGATTTTCGGCAATTGGTCCTTCAGGCGTGAGCGCACCACATGCCAGGCGCCGGGAATATGGCCCTCGCGATGCTGCAGGCTCGAATCGAGGTTGGCAATCTGCGCGCCGCCCGCGTCGAGAAGCGGCTTCAGTTCAGCGGCCGTGATCGACGGCGCATGCAGCGCAGCAGCCTCGAGGATCTCCGGCACCGGCGCGCCCCGTTCACTGCAGTCCGCAGCGGCCGCAGCAAGCACATACACCTCGTCATGGCCCATCTGCGCCAGCCAGGCCGCGGTCATCGTCGCCCGTACGCCATCGCTGTCGGCGAGCACGACCACCGACGGCCGCACCGCGATGTAGGTGTCGGTGGCCTGTACCAGCTGCCCGCCCGGGGCGTGTAGCGCACCCGGCAGGTGGCCGGCTTCGTATGCCTCGGGATTGCGCACATCGAGGAGATAGGTGGTGCGCGACGGGTCGGCCTGCAGCGCGCGCAGCCGCGCGAGGTCGATGCGGCGCACACCGAAGCGTCGCGCGACACGCGCCGCCGCCTGCTGCGGCCAGCCCTGGCCGCCGTCGGCCGGGGGCGGCACCGCTTCCGTGCGGCCATGGTTCAGCTGCAGCCCGGCGAGTTTCCAGCCCTGGGTGCCGTCGCGCAGCGCATACACCGGATTGGGGAAACCGGCGTTGATCAGTACCTGCGCGCCGATGATGCTGCGCGTGCGCCCGCCGCAGTTGACCACCACCGTGGTCTGCGGCGACTTCACAAAGGCCGGCATCCGGTACGGCAGTTCGGCGCTGGGACAGTCATACGCGCCGGGAATGCTGTTGCGCCTGAATTCCGCCAGCGGCCGGCTGTCGACCACCATCAGGTCCTTGCCCGATTTCATCCAGGCATCGAGATCGGTCGCGGTGACCTCCGGCGGCGCATCCTCGTGCTGGATGTATTCGCCGAAAGCCTTGCTCGGCACGTAAACGCCGGTATAGAGGCGCCCGCCCGCGGCCTTCCACGCCGGCGTGCCGCCTTCGAGCACGCTGACATCGCGGTAGCCGCCGGCCTGCAATACCGCAGCCGCGCGTTGTGCGAGACCTTCACCGCCATCGCAGAGCACGATGCGCGTGTCCAGCCGCGGCAGCAGCGCGCGCACGCGCAGCTCCAGCACGCTCAGCGGAATGTTGGAGACGCGCAGCAGGTGGCCGGTGTAGGAATACACCCCCTCCTCGCGCACGTCGATCACAGCGAGTTCGGCACCGTCGTCATAACGACGGCGCAGTTCCCGGGCATCAATGGTGTTCATGGTGCAGTCACTCCGGAAGTTCAATCGAGAAGTTCACTCAGTTCACGTACGCCGCCGGCATCCAGCGTCTCCAGCGATTCAAGCAGCGTGGTCACCCGCGCCGCAGTGTCGGCATCCAGCCGCACCGCCAGGCAGTCGGCCACTTTCGCGCGGTGCTGCGACAGATCCATCGGCGCGCCCCAGAATCCGGGCGGCCGGGTGCAGGTGGCGCGGTGCACGCGGCCGTCGGCCAGGGTGACCTCGATGCCGACCTGCATGCGGCTAAACACCGTCGGCAGCGCCGGATCCACCCGGATGCCGATCTTCGGCAGCAGCGCCTTGATGTCGGGGGCAAAGCTGCGCGAGTCGTGAAAGGAGGCGATGCCGACCTCGCCGTCGAGCAGCGCGCAGGCGGCGGCATACTGGAAACTGAACTTGCCTTCCAGGCCGGACACTGGTGCCGGCCGGTCGACGTCGGGCATCGCCGGGGTGATCAGCGTCACCGTGCGGATGGCCTGCGGGTCGGCAATGGCACGGCGCACCTCAAGTGCTGCGGCAATCGCGAAGTGGGTCGGGAATTTTGACGGGTAGTACTTGATCGCCATGCCGGGCTCACGGAAACGGAAAGGCCGGCCGTAACCGAGCAGCATGTCCTGGTTGATGCCCTTGGGAAAAAACGCCGCGACAAACCCGTCCTCGTGGCCGAGGATGTCGGCGCTGGCGGTCAGTCCGCGTTGCGCGAGCAGTGCCGCGTCGAGTCCGGCCGTCGCGGCATTGCCGCAATGCGTGCATTTCACGCCGTGTCCGATATTGGCGCGCAGCGCGCCGCTGCGTGACGCGGCAATCGCCAGCGCATGGGTCAGCTGCCCTGCATCGAGGCCCAGCAGATGGGCCGCGACCACGGCCGAACCGAAAGGTCCGACCACACCCGGCGCATGAAATTTTGAGGCCTCGCGGCGATGGTCCACCGCCGCCAGCAGGCGACCCTGCGCCTCGAAGCCTTTGGCACAGGCGGTGAGCAATTCGCGGCCGTCAAGACCGTCGCGCAGCGCCAGCGCAAACGCCACCGGCACCGTCGGCGAGATGGCATGGGTGGACGGGTTCGACATCGGCTCGAAATCCAGCACATGCATCGACACCGCGTTGGCATAGGCGGCGAGCTGCGGCGTGGTCCGGAAACCGAAACCCCAGACCGGACACTGCGCCTGTCCGCCCTGCTCGCGCACATGCCCGGCAAACAGCTGCGGCGCATGTTCCGCACTGCCCGCCACCGCCACGGCAATGCCGTCGGCGATCAGGCGTTTGGCCACGGCAATGTCTTCCGCGGACAGCGTGTGGAAGGTGGTGGCGCAGATACGCTGCGCAAATTGCGCGGTGAGGCTCATGGCAGGTTCCGGAAACGGGATGCGCGGGATTATCGCCTGCGCCCGCCGCGGCCGGGCGCGGCCTTACAGCTGATGGACTTCTCCCGGCGCGGCGAGATTGCCCACGCGCACCCCGAGCAGGCGGATGCGACGGTCGAGCGGCACCCGCTTGAGGCACTCGCCGGCCGCGCGGCGGATCACCGCGGCATCCTGCGTCGCCACGTCCAGCGTCAGGTCGCGTGTGACCGTATGGAAATTGTCGTAGCGGATCTTGATGCCGATGGTGCGGCCGGCACAGCCCTTGCGCGCGAGATCGCCGGCCACGCGCAGGCATAGCTCGGTGAAGATTTTGCCGAGGCGCGCCCTATCATGCACCGCGTGCAGGTCGTTCTCGAAGGTCGTTTCGCGGCTGACCGACTTGGGCTCGCTCCAGGTCACCACCGGCCGCTCGTCGCGGCCGTGTGCCGCCTCATGCATCCACGCGCCGAAGCTGCGGCCAAACTGTTCGATCAGCCAGGCCGGATCCTGCTGCGCCAGTTCGCCGATGCTGCGCACGCCCAGACGCTCCAGCTTTGCGCCGGCCTTGGGGCCGATGCCGTTGATCTTGCGCACCGGCAGCGGCCAGATCACGCCGCGCAGGTCGTCGGGGCGCACCACGCTGATGCCGCCCGGCTTGTTCAGCTCGGAGGCAATCTTCGCCAGCAGCTTGTTCGGCGTGATGCCGATCGAGCAGGACAGGCCGGTGGCTTCACGCACGGCACGCTGGATGTCGAGCGCAATCGCACGGGCCCGCGCCCAGGGGTCGGGGGCCCCTTCGGCGGCACTGGCGGCGACCGGCTCGCTCAAGTCGATGTAGATCTCGTCGATGCCGCGGTCTTCGACCTGGGGCGCGATCGCGCGCACCGCGTCCTTGAACAGCCGGGAATACCGGCGGTAGGCGTCGAAATCCGCCGGCAGCAGGATGGCATCGGGGGCCAGCTTCGCCGCTTTCATCAGGCCCATCGCGGAAAACACCCCCAGCGCCCGCGCCTCATAGGTGGAGGTGGTGACCACGCCGCGGCCGGTGTAGCCGCGCAGCCGCGCAAACTCCCCCGTCTCCACATCGTCCTGTGCGGCGCGCCGACGGCCACCGACCACCACCGGCAGGCCCTTCAACTGCGGATACCGCAGCAGCTCGACCGACGCATAGAACGCGTCCATGTCGAGGTGGGCGATGTGGCGTGGCGACGGGCGGGTGGCGGATTGCATACGGTTGCAGCCGCATCATTCCAAACCCGGATGACAAGGGGAAGCCCTTCGGTGTTAAATCCGCCTTCCCCACCACCGCCACCGACTGGATATCGCCATGACCGAAGTCACCGCCGCGCTGCGCGCCGAATTCGCGCCCACCGGAACCCTCCGCGTAGGCCTGAACATGAGCAACTTCCTGCTCACCCGCACCGATGCCGCCAGCGGCAAGCCGCTCGGCGTGGCCCATGACCTCGGCCAGGAACTGGCGCGCCGGCTCGGCCTGCCCGTGCAGTTCGTGCCGCACCCGAATCCGGGCGCGCTGGCCGACGCCGCCAACAAGAACGTCTGGGATGTCGGCTTCCTCGGTGCCGAGCCACAGCGCGCCAACGAAATCGATTTCACCGCGGCCTATGTCGAAATCGAATCGACCTACCTGGTGCCGCCGGGCTCGCCGCTGAAACATGCCGGCGAAGTGGACCGCAAGGGCGTGCGCATCATCGTGCCGGAAAAAGCCGCGTATGAACTGTTCCTGTCGCGCACCATCAAGAATGCCGAGCTGGTCAAGGACAAGGGTGCAGACCTCTGCTTCAAGCGCTTCGTCGAGGAACAATTCGATGCGCTGGCCGGCCTCAAGCCGAGGCTGATGTCGGACCAGGCCAAGCTGCCGGGCTCGGTCATCGTCGCCGGCAATTTCACCGCCGTGCAGCAGGCCGCCGGCGTGCCCAAGGGCCGGCCCCATGCGGCGAAATACCTCGCCGCCTTCATCGAGGACGTCAAAGCCTCGGGCGTGGTCGCCAAGGCGATCCAGGACAACAACGTGGTTGGATTGTCGATTGCCGCCAAAGCCTGAGAACGCAAGGGCTTGAACGAACCCGGCATGAACCGGGCGGCGGGTGCAGCAGGAGGGGAAACTGCGGGGGTCAAATACTATGACGCCCGCAGTGTAGCACCCCGCTTGCACAAGCGTCAGCCCGTCGCGTAAAACGCGCCCATGCCGCACATTCCGCGGCCTGACTGGAGACCGCCATGAACCGCATCGTCCACCTCGCGCTGAAGGTCGAGGACCTCGAGAAAACCACCAAATTCTACGAAGAAGTCTTCGGCTTCTGGGAAGCCGAAACCCGCAAGACCCGCGACCACCTGTCGCGCCACCTCACCGACGGCGAGATCGACTTCACGCTGATCAAATACGACGAAGGCACGCAGTCGGCCGAATCCAAGGCCGCCGGTGAAGGCCCCTGCATCCATCACTTCGCGATCGAAGTCGAGGACATGGCCAAGGCCACCGAAAAGATCAAGAGCTACGGCTGCCAGATCATCAGCGATCCCGGCGTGATCCCGGTGAAATTCCGAGCTCCCGGCGGCACTGTCGCCGAGCTGGTGCCGATCGGCCGCTACAAGAAGCCCGAGCGTCCCGCCGCCTAGGCCTGACCGCGGCTCAAGCCGGCGGCATCGCGGCCGTTATCAGCATCAGCTTCGGCGCTTTTGCCCGGGGCCGTTGCCTGGACCAAAGTCTTTTTCCGGTTGCCGTCGCGAAGGCTGCTGTTGTGCGCGCCCCTCCCTGCCGGGTGTGCCTGATGCGGCCGGATGGCGACCCCCCCTGGACCGCAAGTCCGAGGGTGGTACCGGGCCGAACGCCGAAGCGGGAAGGGCGTGGCGAAAGCCGCGCCCTTCTTTTTTGCCGCGCGCGGGGCACACTCAAGGAACTCGCGGCAGCTCCCGTAATCTCAGGCATCAGTGAGGTCAACGCCGTTGTAGAACGGAACGTTGATGTCCGCACAGGAGGTCGCCGCGTGAAGCAACTCGCCTTGCCGCTGCAGTCCGACCCCGGCGCCGACCCGGCGCTGCGCCGCGCCTGGATCGCCAGCCGCCTGCGCATGCCCTATCACATCGCCATCAACACGCCGGCCATCGCGATCTGCCTGCGCAGCATGGCGCTCAGCGAAACCCGCCGCAACCGCGCCGCGGGCTGAGCGCGCACACGCCTATTCCCGGATTCCGAGGTCGCGGATCAGCCGGCCCCACTTCGCCATGTCCGCCTGGATCACGGCGGAGAATTCTTCCGGCGTGGTTGAACGCGCATCGCTGCCGGCGGCGAGCAGTTTTTCCTTCACGTCGGGGCGGGTCATCACCCTCGCCACCTCGGCGTTCCACAGCCGGATCACCGCCTCCGGTGTTTTCGCCGGCGCCAGCAGGCCGTTGAAGGAGACCGATTCATAACCCGGCAAGGCTTCGGAGAGCAGTGGCAGGCCGGGCGCCAGCGGCGTCGGCTGGCTGCTGGTCACCGCCAGCGCGCGCAGCTTGCCCGACTGGATATGCGGCGTGACCGAGCCCGCGGTCGGAAACATCAATCCCACTTCACCGCTCAAGATGCCGATCAGCGAGCCGCCGGTACCCTTGTAGGCGACCCGCACGATGTCGAGCTTCGCCATCGACTTGAACAGCTCGGCCGCCAGATGCGGCGCGGCGCCGAGCGAGCCCGCGGCATAGTTGAGCGCGCCGGGACGCGACCTTGCGAGCGCAATCAGCTCGCGCGGCGATTTCACCGGCAGCGAGGGATGCACCACCACCACGTTGGGCGAACTCGCGACCAGCGTCACCGGCATGAAATCCCTGACCGGGTCATAAGGCGTGCTGCGAATGAACGGCGACAGCCACACCGCGCTGCCGTAGAGCAGCAGCGTGTAACCATCGGCCGGGGCGCGCGCGACAATTTCCGCGGCGATGGTGCCGCGGTTGTCCACGATCACTGTCTGGCCGAGTGAGGCCCGCGCCTCCTGCGCGAGCAGCCGCGCCACGATGTCGTTGGCGCTGCCGGGCGCGACGGTGACGATGCGCACCGGTTTCGCGGGATAGGCCTGCGACGATGCGGGCCCGGCCATCAGCAGTGCAGCCCCCAGTGCGACGCACACTTGCAGCGTTCTCGCCACCATCACGGTCTCCTCCGCTCCACGCCGCCGGGTGCCTACCCGGCGGATTCAGCATAACTTATTGTTTTTATTGAATTATTTTACAAGCCCGCCTGTGTCACGAATTTGCCGACCAGATACGGCTCCAGCGCTTCCACCCCGCCTTCCGAACCGTAACCGGAGTCCTTGACGCCGCCGAAGGGCACTTCGGGCAGCGCAAAGCCGAGATGGTTGATGGTCATCATGCCGGTCTCGACTTGCGCCGCGATCGCCGTCGCAGTCTTCGCCGATTTGGTCCAGGCATAGGCGGCGAGGCCGTACGGCAGGCGGTTGGCTTCGGCCACCGCATCGTCGAAAGTCTTGAACGGGTTGATGATCGCCAGCGGGCCGAAGGGCTCGGTATTCATCGCCATCGCACTCGCCGGCAGCTCGGTGATCACCGTCGGCTCGAAGAAGTTGCCCTTCTCGCCGATGGGATAACCGCCGGTCTGCACCTTGCCGCCGTGTTTTTTCGCGTCCTCGACGTTGGCGACCATCGCGCTCTGCCGGCGCGGGTTGGCCAGCGTCGCCATCTTGGTGTCCTTGTCGAAGCCGTCGCCGACCTTGATCGCCTTCGCGCCCTCGGTGAACTTCTCGACAAACTGCTTGTAGACGCCCTCCTGCACCAGGAATCGCGTCGGCGACACGCAGACCTGGCCGGCGTTGCGGTACTTCATGAAGGTCATCATCTTCGCTGCGACCTCTATGTCGGCGTCGTCAAAAATGATCACCGGCGCGTGGCCGCCCAGCTCCATCGTCGCGCGCTTCATGTGCTGGCCGGCGAGCGCCGCGAGCTGCTTGCCCACCGGGGTCGAGCCGGTGAAGGTCATCTTGCGGATCACCGGATGCGGAATCAGGTAGCTCGAAATCTCCGCCGGGCTGCCATAGACCAGGTTGATCACGCCCGCCGGCACGCCGGCATCGACAAAGGCACGCACCAGTTCCGCCGGCGAGGCCGGGGTTTCCTCCGGCGCCTTGAGGATGATCGAGCAGCCGGTGCTGAGCGCTGCGGAGAGCTTGCGCACCGCCTGGTTGATCGGGAAATTCCACGGCGTGAAGGCGGCGACCGGACCCACGGGCTCCTTCACCACCAGCTGGTAGACGCCTTCGGCGCGCGCCGGAATCACCCGGCCGTAGGCGCGGCGGCCTTCCTCGGCAAACCAGTCGATCAGGTCGGCTCCGGCCATCACCTCCAGCCGCGACTCGGCGATCGGCTTGCCCTGCTCGAAAGTCATGTAGGTGGCAACGGTCTCCGCGCGCTCGCGGAAAATGTCCGCGGCCTTGCGCATGATCTTGCAGCGCTCGAAGGCCGACACCTTGCGCCAGGCCTTGAACCCCTTGTCCGCGGCTTCGAGCGCGCGGTCGAGGTCGGCCTTCTCGGCATAGGCCACGGTGCCGATGGGCTGGTGATTGGCGGGATTTACCACCGGCAGGGTGCGGCCGGAGGCGGCGGCAGTCCACTGGCCATTGATGTGGAGCAGCGTGTTCGGATAGCTGATGGATGTCATGGCAAACCTGTCGGACGGTTGAACGGAGGAAGGCGAAGAATAAACGACTTTGCCGCAAGCCGGCAGGTAAGGCTCAGCGCGGCCGCTCGCCGCGCACCTGCACGCGCAGCATCAGCGCATGCGCTTCTGCAACGCCGGCCTCGTGCCGGTGCAACAGCGCGCGGTTGTCCCAGATCAGCGTGTCGCCGCTCAGCCAGTCGTGGGCCCAGGTCAGCGCGGGCTGCGTGGCATGCGTCCACAAGGCATCGAGCAGGGCCTCGCTCTCGGGCAAAGGCAGGCCGATCACGTAACTCATCGGCCGCCGGCCGAGGAACAGCGCGCGGCGTCCGCTGACCGGATGCGCGCAGACCAGCGGATGCTGGGCGCCGGTGGATTCACGCGGGTCCAGCACCTCGGCAAAACCTTCGCGCAGGCGGCCTTCGCCATCGACGCTCTCATCCTGCAGCAGCAGGCGGCCGTGGATGCGCTGGCGCAGCTCGGCGGGCAGCGTGTCATGGGCCTGCTGCTGGTTGGCGAACACCGAACGCGCGCCGGGGGCGGCGGCGGCGGCATGCAGCAGCGCGATCGAACAGGGTTTCATGCGGTAGGCCAGGTCACTTTGCCAAAGCGCCGGAGCGCCGAGGCTGCCGGTGGGCCGCGCCAGGGCCATGCGGTTGGACACCACCAGGTGCGCCTCGCGCACCGCCGGGTCCTGGGTGGCGAGCACGCTGACCCCCTGCGCCTCGAGCAGACCGAAGACCTCACCCAGCGCACGCAACTGCGCTTCATCGAGTTTCTGGCCGCGCACCACCACCACCAGATGCGCCGCCAGCGCTTCGCGCAATACCGCGATGGTTTCGCCGCCGGGCGAGGCGAGATCAACACCGCTGACCTCTGCGCCGCAGGCCGCTCCCGAGGCCGTGATCCGGGGATTGTGCATCGCCGTGCTCAACCGCCGATTTTGCTGAAATAGGGCTTGTGGGCGATCTCGACCACCGAAAGACCCGCTGCCACATCACGGTTGCGCGCTTCCTCGCCGGCAGACAGCGCCTGCGCCCGCGCCAGCACTTCGGCGATGCGCCCCCGGGGCACAAAACACACACCGTTGTCATCGGCGATCACGAGGTCACCGGCGTTCACCGGCACGCCGCAGATCTGCACCGGCCCGTTGATCGCCACCGTCTCCACCCGCCACTTGCCGGTGATCAGGCTGACGCCGCGCGCCCAGACCGGATATCCGATGCCGCGCGCGGTGGCGACATCGCGCGTCGCGCCATCGACGATGGCACCCGCCTCCCCCTGGCGCTTGCCGACGTTGGCGGAATTGCCGCCGAGGCTGGAAATATGCTCAACGCCTTCGATCACCAGCACGTCTCCGGGCCGAGCCAGGTTGTGCGCCTCGATTTCGGCCTGCCTGGACTGCCGTGCCTGCGCACCCAGCGTCGGCGGGGTGGCCTGCATGATGTTGCGCACGGTCAGCGCGGGCCCCGCCATGCGCGCGCCGGGCAGCATCGGCTGCAGATTCGCGGCCGGTACCGCGCCATGGATGCCGAGCTCGTCCATCGCATCGGATACGGTACCGGCAAGGTCGGTCAAGGCGAGAAACGCCTTGATCACCGCGGGGTCGGGCCGCGGAATGTCCAGTGTCACGATGCGGTTGCGGGCGATTTTTCCGGTGAGGGCGGGTTCGTGGTTCATGCAGCTCTCGCTGAGCAATGCGCAAGGCCGCGATCATAGCAGCCGACGGCCAGCGTCCCGGCCATGATGCTATCTTCGCGGCTGCCCATGCCCTCCCGCAAAATCTCCGTCACGCTGTCCGAGCCGCAAAAGGTGCCGGCCCCGGTCGCCGATGTCGAACAGGCCCTGCTCGCGATCAGGAACGACCTGCAGCAGGGATAACGCCAGCGCGCGGGCGCATGGTCTGCGACATTTCCTGGCAAAGCCGGCGGTCGGAATACGGCGCGGACAAGAGCATGGCGCTGGCCGAACTCGGCGGACTGTTTGCGCTGCCGCGCTTGCGTGCTGTCGACCTGCAGTACGGCAACACCCGCGAGGAGCGGTCCGCGCTAAAGGCCGCCGGCGGCCCGTGTATTGCCCATATCAACGGCCTTGACGCCACGCGCGAGCTCGACCGGCTCACCGCGCTGATCGAGGCCTGCGACATTGTGTTCTTCGTCAGCAACACCACCGCGCATCTGGCCGGTGCGCTGGGCAAGCCGGCCTGGGTGCTGCTGCCACACACCACCGGTCGCTTCTGTACTGGCAGGCCGCACGCGAAGATTCGCTGTGGTATCCGCAGCTGCACCTGCTGCGCCAGCTCCGGGCCGGCGACTGGAGCGGCGTGGTG
Organism: Betaproteobacteria bacterium; assembly: GCA_021300125.1. Taxonomy (GTDB): domain Bacteria; phylum Pseudomonadota; class Gammaproteobacteria; order Burkholderiales; family SG8-41. Next base: position 11,189 of record JAJTHX010000396.1, read on the forward strand.
CAGCGGGTGTGTGACGAGATCACGCCGCGGTTGCCGCCCCGGCAAGGAACACCGGCAAGAAAAAATGCGGTGGCCACGGCAGCCCCCGGGGCACCGCGCAGGGTGCGAAGGCAGCCGCTTCCCGAAAAAACCCCCGCCGTCGAGCAAAACGGGGGCGCGCAAAAAATAGCGCGGCGCAGTCCGCAACATGACCGCAGGCCCCTGCACAGGGCGGGCGCGGTGTAAAGTCCCGGCGTGATCAGGGAGGAGGGCCCATGACCGCATCCAGTCCGCTCAAGCTGCGCCGGCTGTCCAACGCGCTGGGCGCCGAAATCTGCGACATCGATCTCACGCAGGGGATGAGCGAAAGCGTCTTCGGCGCGATCCACAACGCTTTCCTGCAGTACGGCATCCTGCTGTTCCGCAACCAGAACCTCACCCGGGAACAGCACATCGACTTCAGCCGCCGCTTCGGCGAACTCGACCGCCACGACGCGCTGCCGCGCGACCGCCACCCCGATTATCCCGAACTGCTGCTGGTCACCAACCGCCCGAACCCCGATGGCACCCCCTCCGAGTCACGCTACACCGGCCGTTCCTGGCACACCGATTACTCGTACACCACGCAGCCTGCGCTGGGTTCCCTGCTGCGCTGCTGGCAGCTGCCCGAGGTCGGCGGCGACACGCTGTTCGCCAA
>JAJTHX010000058.1 GCA_021300125.1 Betaproteobacteria bacterium
CGCCTGGTTGGCGCTGTTGGCGTGCAGCGTCGCCATTGCGAGGTGGCCAGTTTCGGCGAAGGCAATCGCATGGTCCATGGTGTCGCGGTCGCGTATCTCGCCGATCAGGATCACATCCGGGGCCTGGCGCAGGGTGTTTTTCAGTGCGGCATGCCAGTTTTCGGTATCCACACCGACCTCGCGCTGGGTGACCACGCAGTTCTTGTGGTCGTGCACATACTCGATCGGGTCTTCGATGGTGATGATGTGGCCGTAGCTGTTTTCGTTGCGGTAGCCGATCATCGCTGCGAGCGAGGTCGACTTGCCGGAACCGGTGCCGCCGACCATGATGATCAGACCGCGCTTGGTCATTACGACATCCTTCAGCACGGGCGGCAGCTTGAGATCGTCGAACTTCGGGATCGAGGTGTTGATCGTGCGCAGCACCATGCCCACGCGGCCCTGCTGCATGAAGGCGTTGACGCGGAAGCGGCCGATGTCGCCGGGGCTGATCGCGAAGTTGCACTCCTTGGTCGCCTCGAACTCGCTGGCCTGCTTGTCGTTCATGATGCCGCGCGCAAGTTCGGCCGTGTGCTGGGGGGTGAGTGCCTGCTGCGCAACCGGAGTCATCTTGCCGTCAAGTTTGATCGCCGGGGGAAAGCCTGCGGTAATGAACAGGTCGGACGCCTTTTTCGCGACCATTGCCCGCAGCAGATCGTGCATGAACTTGACTGCCTGCTCTCTTTCCATGCTATGGCTCCAGTTGTTGCACGTTGCCCGCGCCGCCGGATCAGCGGAACGCGTCCTTGTTCATCGCCTTGCCGCGCGCCTCTTCCACCGAAACGATGTTGCGCTTGACCAGGTCCTGCAGGTTCTGGTCCAGGGTCTGCATGCCGAGCTGGGCGCCGGTCTGGATCGCGGAATACATCTGTGCCACCTTGTTCTCGCGGATCAGGTTGCGGATGGCCGGAGTGCCGACCATGATCTCGTGAGCCGCGGCGCGGCCGCTGCCGTCCTTGGTCTTGAGCAGGGTCTGCGAGATCACCGCGCGCAGCGACTCGGACAGCATCGCGCGCATCATTTCCTTTTCTTCCGCGGGGAATACATCAATGATCCGGTCAATGGTCTTGGCGGCAGAACTGGTGTGCAGCGTGCCGAACACCAGGTGGCCCGTTTCGGCGGCGGTCAGTGCAAGACGGATGGTTTCGAGGTCGCGCATCTCGCCGACGAGAATGATGTCAGGATCCTCCCGCAGCGCCGAGCGCAGCGCGTTGGAGAACGACAGCGTATGCGGGCCGACCTCGCGCTGGTTGATCAGGCATTTCTTGGATTCGTGCACGAATTCGATCGGGTCCTCGACTGTCAGGATGTGTCCCTGCTCGTTTTCGTTGATGTGGTTGATGATGGCGGCCAGCGTGGTCGACTTGCCGGACCCGGTGGGACCCGTCACCAGCACCACGCCGCGCGGCTGATTGGCGATCTCGGTGAAGACTTTCGGCGCCTTGAGGTCTTCCAGGCTCAGCACCTTGGACGGAATGGTCCGGAACACCGCGCCGGCGCCGCGCTGCTGCACGAAGGCGTTGACGCGGAACCGCGCCAGATTGGGGATCGAGAACGAGAAGTCGCACTCAAGGTTTTCCTCGTAGAACTTGCGCTGGCCGTCGTTCATGATGTCGTACACCATCGCATGCACATCCTTGTGCTCCAAGGGCGGCAGGTTGATGCGCCGGACATCACCATGCACACGAATCATCGGCGGCAGGCCGGATGACAGATGCAGGTCTGAGGCCTTGTTTTTGACCACGAAGGCCAGCAGTTCGGAGATGTCCATTTATAATTCCCGGGGAAAGTGTGCTGACACCAAAAGACCGGTTTTTCTGGGGCGACCGGTATTTCTGTGGCACATGAAGTCGTGTAGGCCAGCCTCTGAGCGCGTCGAAATTATGGTCACAATAGCCGGGAACTTGCAAGCCGTGAAGCAGCGCATCGCACAGGCCGCAGCGGCTGCAAACCGCCCGTCACAAAGCATTCAACTGCTCGCCGTCAGCAAAACTTTCGGCGTTGCCGAAATCGAGGCTGCATGGCAGGCCGGACAACACGCCTTCGGCGAAAATTTCGTGCAGGAAAGCCTGGCGAAAATCGCAGCGCTGCAGCGGCTCGGCATCGAATGGCATTTCATCGGGCCGCTCCAGAGCAACAAGACACGGCCGGTGGCTGAACACTTCGCCTGGGTGCACAGCCTCGAACGCGACAAGATCGCGCGCCGCCTGAATGACGCGCGGCCCCCGCAGCTGCCGCCGCTCAACGTGCTGGTACAGGTCAACGTCAGCGGCGAAACCAGCAAGAGCGGCGTGGTTCCCGGTGAAGAGCGCGCACTCGCCGACGCCATCGCCGGACTGCCGCGGCTGCGCCTGCGCGGACTGATGACCATCCCCGAGCCCACCGACGATCCGGCCCTGCTGCGCGCCCGGTTCGCAAGGCTTCGCGCACTGTTCGAGGCCCTGCGCACCGAACACCCGGATATCGATACGCTGTCCATGGGCATGTCAGCCGACCTTGAGGCGGCCATCGCCGAGGGCTCGACCCTGGTACGCGTGGGTACGGCCATTTTCGGCACGCGCCCGGCTCCTGCTGGCACTGCCTGAGCCGCGGTCCGTATAATCCCGGCTCAACCGTCCAATGCGGACGATTCCACCGGCAACACCCACCATGAATATCCTGTTCATCGGCGGCGGCAACATGGCCGCCGCGATCATCGGCGGCCTCATTGCCAAGGGCTGGCCCGCGGCCAGCCTGTGCGCGGTGGATGTTGTACCCGCCGCGCTTGAGGTACTGCGCAGGCGCTACGGCATCCGTACCGCAGGCGACGGTGCCGCGGAAGCTCTGCGGGCGGATTGCGTGGTGCTCGCGGTCAAGCCGCAGCAGCTGCGCGAAGTGGCCCGGGGACTGGCGCCGTCAGCCGATGACCGGCTGGTGCTGAGCATCGCCGCCGGCATCCGCAGTGCCGACCTCGCACGCTGGCTGGGCGGCAAAGCGCGCGTGGTGCGGGCGATGCCCAACACGCCGGCACTGGTGGGCGCCGGAATCAGCGGCCTTTTTGCCATGCCCGGCGTCAGCGCCGGCGACCGCAGCCGCGCCGAAAGCGTGCTGTCCGCGGTGGGAGAAACCTTCTGGGTGGAGGACGAGGCCGCGCTCGATGCGGTCACCGCGGTCTCCGGCAGCGGCCCCGCCTATGTGTTCTATTTGATCGAGGCCCTGGAACAGGCTGCGCGTGAACTGGGCCTGCCTCAAGACAGCGCGCGGCGCAGCGCCCTCGCAACCTTCGCCGGCGCGGTCAAGCTCGCGACTTCCGACGGCAGCGATCCGGCAACCCTGCGCGCCCGCGTGACTTCGAAGGGCGGCACCACCGAGCGCGCCATTGCATTGCTCGATGCCGCGGGGGTGAAAGCTGCGATGGTCAAAGCGGTGCAAGGCGCGCGGCTGCGCGCGGCTGAAATGGGCGATGAGCTGGGACGTGACGGCAACGGCGGGTGACCATGCTCGGTGAAACCCTGATTTTCCTGGCGCAGGTGGTGTTCGGCCTGCTCACGATCGCACTGCTGCTGCGCTTCTACCTGCAGTGGGTGCGCGCGCCCTACCGCAACCCGCTGGCCGATTTCGTCAATGCCCTGAGCGATTTCATGGTGAAGCCGGCGCGACGGGTGATCCCGGGGCTGTGGGGCATTGATCTGCCGACGCTGCTGCTCGCCTGGGTGATCCAGCTGCTGGAATGGCTTGCCGTTCTGCAGATCCGCGGCTGGCGCTGGCAACAGGACATCGGCATCGCTGTCCTGGCACTGGCGGCGCTCGCTGTGATCGCCGTGGCCAAAACACTGGTCTACATCGTGCTCTTTGCGACACTGCTGCAGGCGCTGCTGTCCTGGATCAATCCGGGCAGTCCGGTGGCGCCGCTGCTCGACGCAATGAGCCGGCCTTTCCTGGGCGTTTTCCGCCGCCGCATCCCGCCGGTTGGCGGCGTCGACCTGTCGCCGCTGTTTCTGATCGTGGCCTGCCAGCTGCTGCTGATGCTGCCGCTGGCCTGGCTCGAATCCGAGGCCCTGCGCCTGCTGCGCTGATCACCATCTCTAGTCGGCATCCTCGCTGCCGCGCCGTACCCGCCAGGCGCGAACCAGCAGGGTCAGCCCAATCCACAACGCCAGCACCGCCAACGGCACGGTCACCGCGAGCGGCATGACCAGGGCAAGCATCGCAAACAGCAGGAAGGCCAGCGCACCACCGCCCATCATGCCGGCCTCGGCTGGACCCAGGATGCGGCGGTTGGCGAAAGCGGCACCAACGGTGTTGCCGATACGCAGCGCCCCTGCTGCCGCCCTTGCCGCCCCTCCGCCGCGACCGCCGCTGCGGGGCAAGGCGCTTTCAGCCCGGCTCACCCGGTGGCGGGGACCCAGTACGATTTCCGTGGCATTGCCCAGGTCCTCCGCGTACATCGCCTGCATCTGCGCGCCGGCCTGCGCGTCATCGAGTGCGATGTCGAGTTCGTAGTTGCTGATCCAGCTGGCCAGATTCAGATTGCTGGAGCCGACACGCGCCCAGCGCCCGTCAGCAACGGCAGTCTTGGCGTGCAGCATGGGGCCGTTCCACTCGAACACCCGTACACCGGCTTCCAGCAGGGGACGGTAACCGGCGCGCGAAAAGCGGCCCACCATCGGCAGGTCACTCACCCCCGGGACCAGCAGGCGCACATCCACGCCGTCGTGCGCGGCAGCACGCAAGGCTTCGACATAGGTCGGAATACCGACGAAATAGGCATCGGTCAGCCACAGCGACTCGCGGGCGATCGCCGCAATCATCTGGTCCATGCGGTAGAGCCCTGCCAGGCTGGGCTGGGCTGCCAGCACGCGCAATGCAACGGCGCCCGCGGCAACCGGCAACGGCGCATCAATATCCAGTGCGGGGCCGCCGCAGGCGCTCCAGGTCTGGGCAAACGCACGCACGATGTCGGCGACTGCCGGGCCGCGGATCTCGACCCCGGTATCCCGCCACGGCGGAATCCCCCGCGGCGGATCGCCGGCCCAGCGCCGGGACACGCAGAGCCCGGACACGAAGCCGCTTTCGCCATCCACCGCCAGCATCTTGCGATGGTCGCGGGTCAGCCAACCGAAGGGGCTGTCCAGCCTTGGCGGATTGAAGCAGCGCACCTCGGCCCCGGCTTCGGCGAGCGGCTCGAGCAGTCGCGCGCTGCCGATGCCGAGCCCGCCCATCCAGTCATAGATCACGCGCACGGCAACACCCGCCCGCGCGCGTTCGGCAAGGGCCTCGGCAAAGCTGCGGCCGACGACATCGTCGGCTATGAGGTAATTCTCGAACAGAACCGAATGCCGTGCGGCGGCAATCGCAGCGAGCCAGGCCGGATAGTTCTCGGTGGCGTCGCGCAGCAGGCGCACGGCATTGCCGCCCCGCAGGGCGGCACCGGCAGCCCGTGACAGCATGCCTTCGGCCGCGAGCCGAAGTTCCGCAGCCGGTCCGGCAGGGGCAGCGCGACGGGGCGGAGCGGGCGTCTGGTTCATCGCGGCCTCGCGCTACATCAGCACGATGTCGAACTGTTCCTGGTTGTAGGCCGACTCGACCTGGAGCGAAATCGGTTTGCCGATGAAATCCGAAAGCATTGCCAGGTTGTGTGATTCCTCATCGAGAAACATGTCGATCACCTGCTGCGAGGCGAGGATGCGGAATTCCCGCGCCTCGAACTGGCGGGATTCGCGCAGGATCTCGCGCAGCACCTCGTAGCACACCGTCTGGGCGGTTTTCAGTTCGCCGCGCCCTGAGCACACCGGGCAGGGTTCGCACAGCACGTGGGCAAGGCTTTCACGGGTGCGCTTGCGCGTCATTTCAACCAGGCCGAGCTGGGTGAATCCGTTCACCGTCATCCGCGTGCGATCACGCGCCAGCGCCTTGCGGAATTCATTGAGCACCGCATTGCGGTGCTCCTCGCTGTCCATGTCGATGAAATCGATGATGACGATGCCGCCGAGGTTGCGCAGACGCAGCTGGCGAGCGATCACCTGCGAAGCCTCGAGGTTGGTCTTGAAGATGGTGTCATCAAAGCTGCGGCCGCCGACAAACCCCCCGGTGTTGACATCCACCGTGGTCAACGCTTCGGTCTGGTCGATGATCAGATAACCGCCCGACTTGAGATCCACGCGGCGAGCCAGCGCCCGCTCGATGTCGGCCTCGACATTGTGCAGGTCAAAGAGCGGCCGCGCCCCCTGGTAATGGGTCAGCCCGGGCAGCACATTGGGGGTGAAACTCGCCGCAAACTGGCTCATGGCCTGATAAGTCTCGCGCGAGTCGACAAAAATCCGGCCGGTTTCCTCGTGGGCGAAATCGCGCAGCACGCGCAGACTCAGCGGCAGGTCGCGGTAGAGCAGGGCCAGCGGCGCGGCGGTGGCAGCCTGGGCCTGGATGTCGAGCCACAGCTTGCGCAGATACTCGACGTCGGCGGCCAGCTCGCGATCGCTGGCCGCCTCGGCCACGGTGCGTATGATGTAACCGCCCCTTTCGTCGGCAGGCAACAGCTGCTGCAGCTTCTCGCGCAGGTGGACACGCTCCTCCTCGTCCTCGATGCGCTGTGAGATGCCGATGTGGGATTCCTGCGGCAGGTAGACCAGCAGGCGGCCGGCGATGCTGATCTGGGTGGACAGGCGTGCGCCTTTGGTGCCGATGGGATCCTTGATCACCTGCACCATCAGGTTCTGGCCTTCGTTGAGCAGCCGCTCGATGGGCTGGCCGGGCTCGCCATTGACGCGGTTGCCCCAGATGTCCGCGACATGGAGAAAGGCTGCGCGTTCGCCGCCGATGTCAACGAAGGCCGACTGCATTCCAGGCAGCACCCGCACCACGCGGCCCATGTAGATGTTGCCGACGAAGCCGCGGGAGGAGGCACGCTCGACATGCAGTTCCTGGGTCACGCCGTGTTCGATCAGCGCGACGCGGGTTTCCTGCGGCGTGACATTGATCAGGATGTCTTCGCTCATGACCGAATTTCAGGGAATGCTGATGCCGTGCACACGCAGCAGGTCGGCGGTTTCGGCCAGCGGAAGGCCCATGATACCGGAGTAGCTGCCCTCGATCCGCGTGATGAACGCGGCGGCCATGCCCTGCACCGCATAGGCGCCGGCCTTGTCCAAAGGCTCCCCGCCGGCGATGTAACGGCGGATTTCGGCGGGGTCCAGCGCGCGAAACCACACCCGGGAAATGCTGAGCCTGGTCTCCAGCTGCCCGCCAAGGGCCACGGCCACTGCGGTCATGACATGATGGCTGGATCCCGCCAGCCGGGAGAGCATCTGCGCGGCATCGGCGGCGTCGCGCGGCTTGCCGAAGATGTCGCCATCGCAGACCACCGTGGTGTCGGCTGCCAGCACCGGCCGCAGCGGAGCATGGCGCGCAGCGGCAATGCCATTTCCCGCACGCGCCTTGTCCGTGGCCACGCGCAGCACGTAATCCTCGGCCGCCTCTGCCTGATGCGGCGTCTCGTCGACATCGGCGGGCCGTCCCGCCCGTTCGCGCAGGGTCAGCAGTTCGAAGGAAACGCCGATCTGGCGCAGCAGTTCGCGGCGGCGCGGGCTTCGGGATGCAAGATAGATGCCGCGGTTGGCCATCACGTCCTTTCAGTCCCTGTGATAGGGGTGACCGGAAAGCAGGCTGAATGCCCGGTAGAGCTGCTCGGCGAGTATCACCCGCACCAGACCGTGCGGCAGCGTCAGCGGCGACAGCGACCACAGCAGGCTGGCTCCCTGCTTGATGCGCGGTGACAGTCCGTCGGCACCGCCGATCACAAACGCAAGATCGCGCCCCTCGCCCCGCCATTGACCGAGCTGCCGGGCGAGCTCGCGCGTGGTCAGCTCCCGGCCGCGCTCATCCAGCACGATACGGATGGAGTCCCTGGGAAGCGCCTCCTCGATACGCCCGGCCTCGATTTCGAGCCAGCGTCCGGACTCGCCACCGCTTGCAGGGCGGGGCGCCGGCTTCAGTGCCCTTAACTGCAACGGCATCTCGCGCGGCATGCGCTTGGCGTAGTCGGCGAACGCGGCATCGACCCAGTCCGGCATGCGGTGGCCGACGGCGATGACCGTCAACTTCACGCCGTGGCGCGGCCGGGCGTCTTGCGGGCTGCGGTCTTGCGCGCGGGACGTTTGGGCGGTGCGCCCCAGATTTCCTCGAGGTTGTAGTACTGGCGGATGGCAGGCTGCATGACATGCACCACCACGGCGCCGAGATCGACAAGAACCCATTCACCGGTCTGCGCGCCCTCCATGCCGTGAACGTGACCGCCCGCCTTCTTGATTTCCTCACAGACGTTGTGGGCGAGCGCACGTACCTGGCGGTTGGAGTCGCCGCTGGCAATGATCACCTTGTCAAACAGCGCGGTCATCTTTTTGACATTGAAGGCGACGATGTCCCGCCCCTTGATGTCCTCCAGGGCTGCGACTGCGATCTTTGCGATTTTTTCTGGGCCCATGCGGGTGTTTTTCCTCAATCCTGTGAATACAGGCCATGTTCCTGAATATATTGAATAACCGCATCGGGCAGCAAGTAACGCGTGGTGGCGCCACGGCGCAGCGAGTCCCGGATCAGCGTCGCCGAGATGTCAAGCGCGGCGATCGGCACTACAACGATGCCGCCTGCGGGCGCAGTATGCACTCCCAAAGGCTGCTGCATCAGCCGCGCCTGGTACTCGGCAGCCAGCGGCTGGGGCATTCGCATCTGCCAGGTATCCACCGGAAAACCCGGGCGATAGGCGACAGCGATGTGTGCAAGGTCGAACAACTGGTGCCAGCGGCTCCAGGTGGCCAGGTCAAGAAAGGCATCAGCCCCGGTGAGCAGCACCAGCGGTTGATCCGCTCCGGCCTGCTCGCGCAGTTCCTTCAGCGTGTCCACCGTGTATCCGGGACCGCTGCGGCGGAGTTCGCGCTCGTCCACGGTGAACAGTGAATTTTCCGCCACGGCCAGGCGCACCATCGCCAGCCGGTCCTCGGCGGTGGCGCCGGGCAACGCGCGGTGCGGCGGCGTGCCACTGGGGATGAAACGCACCTCGGACAGCCGCAGCTTGTCGGCTGCTTCCTGCGCCAGCCGCAGGTGCCCGTAATGCACGGGGTCAAAGGTGCCGCCCAGGATGCCGATGGCAGACATTAACGGCAGCCTGGAGCGATCAATGATGGCTGATGAGCGGCCGAAGCAACGGTACAGCGACTGTCTTCGGCACCGCGTTCATGGCTCATCATTCATCGCTCAGAGGACCAGCCTCCGTATGTCCGACAGCACGGTGGTCAGGTAGGTGCTGAAGCGGGCGCCCAGTGCGCCGTCGATAACGCGGTGATCGTAGGACAGCGATAGCGGCAGCATCAGCCGCGGCGCAAACTCGCGCCCGTTCCAGACCGGTTTGATCGCAGACTTGCTGACACCAAGGATAGCCACTTCCGGCGCGTTGATGATCGGCGTGAAATGGGAGCCGCCAATGCCGCCGAGGCTGGAAATCGAAAAACAGCCGCCCTGAAGGTCGGCGGGGGAAACCTTGCCGTCGCGCATGCGCGCACTGACGTCGGCCAGTTCCTTCGCGATTTCGACCAGGCCCTTCTTGTCGACGTCGCGGATCACCGGGACCACCAGGCCGTTCGGTGTATCCACCGCCACGCCGATGTGGAAGTAGTTCTTCAGGA
>JAJTHX010000331.1 GCA_021300125.1 Betaproteobacteria bacterium
CCATAGCGTTCGCGGACGCGGCGGATGGTCGCCACCCGTTCAGCATGGGTGCTGCGGCCCGAAAAGAAGCCGTATCGGGCGATGCCCTGCCAATGCTGGGTTTCTGCAAGATTGAAGCCGCCGGCCTCCTCCACCCCGCGCCACAACCTTGCCACCATCGCGGCGTCACGCTGCACCAGGTCGAAAACGAAGCGCTCGAAATTCGAAGCCTTGGAGATGTCCATCGAAGGGCTTGAGGTCTGCGCGGTCTCGCGGCTGGAGCGCACCCTGTAATGACCGCTCCTGAAAAACTCGTCGAGCACATCGTTTTCATTCGAGGCAAGGATCAGCTGGCGGATCGGCAGGCCCATCATGCGGGCGATATGGCCGGCGAAGATATTGCCGAAATTGCCCGAGGGAACGGCAAAGGAAACCTCCTCGTCGCTGCCGCGCGTCGCCGCGAAATACCCCTTGAAGTAATACACCACTTGGGCAACCACACGCGCCCAGTTGATCGAGTTCACCGCGCCGATGCGCTGCACATTCTTGAATGCTGCATCGCCGCTGACTGCCTTGACAATGTCCTGGCATTCATCGAATACGCCACGGATCGCGATATTGAAAATGTTGGCGTCCTGCAGCGAATACATCTGCGCGCGCTGGAACGGGCTCATCTTGCCATGCGGCGAGAGCATGAACACGCGGATGCCCTTGCGGCCGCGCATCGCGTATTCAGCGGCCGAACCGGTATCGCCGGAGGTCGCGCCGAGGATATTCAGTGTGCGTCCCTCGCGCGCCAGCACGTATTCGAAGAGCTCGCCGAGGAGCTGCATCGCCACATCCTTGAAGGCCAGCGTAGGGCCGTTGGAGAGCTGCAGCAGGTGAAGGCCCGGCTCCAGCGTCTGCAGTGGGGTGATGTCGGGGGAGCCAAAGACCTCGCTGCGGTAGGCTCGGTGGAACATCGCCTTCAGATCCGCTTCGGGGATGTCATCGACGAAGCGGCTGATGATGGCAAAGGCCAGATCCGGGTAGCCCAGCTTGCGCAGGGCCGCGAGTTCATTGCTGTCGAGGCGCGGATAAGCCTGCGGCACCACCAGCCCGCCGTCCGGGGCGAGGCCGCCCAGCAGTACATCGCAGAAACGCGCGACCGGCATCCGGCCGCGCGTGCTGATGTAGCGCGCCGGAGAGGTCTGCGCGAGCCTGGAGGCGGGAACGCTCATCGCGGCACCCTCATTGCAGCGATTCCATGCGCAACCGGGTCACCCGGCCCGAGACCACCGGCAGCGCCTCGATGCGCCGGATCGCGGCGTCGATTTTCTTTTCCTGGGTCAGATGGGTGAGCAGGATGATATCGACCTGCTGCTCGCCGGCCTGGGGTTCCTTCTGCACCAGCGCCTCGATCGAGATGCCCTGGTCGGCGAGGATGCGCGTGATGTCGGCGAGAACACCGGCCTGGTCTGCGACACGCAGCCGCAGGTAGTACGAAGTCTCGACCTCGCCCATCGCCAGCACCGGCGCGTCCGACAGCTGGTCGGGCTGAAAGGCCAGGTACGGCACGCGGTGCGCCGGATCGGCACTCAGCATGCGCGCCACATCCACCAGGTCGGCCACTACAGCCGAGGCGGTGGGCTCGGAACCGGCGCCGGCGCCGTAGTACATGGTCTGCCCGACCGCGTCGCCCTTGACCAGGATCGCGTTCATAACGCCTTCGACGTTGGCAATCAGCTGGCGCTCGGGAATCAGCGTCGGATGCACCCGCAGCTCGAAGCCGGCGGCCTTGCGCTTGGCAATGCCGAGCAGCTTGATGCGGTAGCCCAGCTCGCCGGCGTAGCGGATATCCTGCTGCGCGAGCTTCGAGATGCCCTCGACATGCGCCTTTTCGAACTGCACCGGAATGCCGAAACCGATGGCGGCCATGATCGCCAGCTTGTGCGCGGCATCGACACCTTCAATGTCGAACGTGGGATCGGCCTCGGCGTAGCCCATGCGCTGCGCCTCCTTAAGCACATCCGCGAAGGCCGCGCCCTTGCCGCGCATTTCGGACAGGATGAAATTGCTGGTGCCGTTGATGATGCCGGCGATCCATTCGATGCGGTTGGCGGTGAGGCCTTCGCGCAACGACTTGATGATCGGGATGCCGCCGCCGACCGCCGCCTCGAAGGCGACCATCACGCCCTTGGCGCGCGCCGCGCCGAAAATCTCGTTGCCGTGCAGCGCAAGCAGTGCCTTGTTCGCGGTGACCACATGCTTGCCGTTGGCGATCGCCTTCAGCATCAGTTCCTTGGCAATGCCGTAGCCGCCGATCAGTTCAACGACAATGTCGATGTCGGGGTTGGTCACCACTTCGTTGGCGTCGGCCGTAACCTTCGCGGCGTCGCCGACGATGCTCTTTGCCCGCGCCACATCCTTGTCGGCCACCAGGGTCATGCGGATGGCGCGGCCGGCGCGGCGCGAGATCTCCTCGCTGTTGCGCTGGAGGACCTTGAACGTGCCGCTGCCGACGGTGCCGATGCCGAGCAGGCCTACATTGATCGGTTTCATTTAATATTCAATAAAAACAATGGGTTATATGGGATCCGCTCAGAGCAGTCCGTCCTTGCGGAACATCTCCTTGATGGTGCGGATGGCCTGGCGGGTACGCGCTTCGTTTTCGATCAGGGCAAAACGCACATGACCGTCACCGTAGTGGCCGAAGCCGGTGCCTGGGGCCACCGCGACCTTTCCGTCGATGAGCAGCTTTTTCGAAAATTCCAGAGACCCCATCGCTTTGTACGGGTCGGGAATCGGCGCCCAGATGTACATGGTCGCCTGCGGCTTGTCGACCGCCCATCCCATCGCGTTCAGGCCCGACCAAAGCACGTCGCGGCGGCCCTGGTAGATCTGGCGCACGTTCTCGACGCAGTCCTGCGGACCTTCGAGCGCGATGATCGAGGCCACCTGGATCGGGGTGAAAGTGCCGTAGTCGTGGTAACTCTTCATCCGTGCCAGAGCGGTCACCAGTTCGCGGTTGCCGACCATGAAGCCGACACGCCAGCCCGCCATGTTGTAGCTCTTTGACATGGTGAAGAATTCGACTGCCACATCGCGCGCGCCCGGCACCTGCAGGATCGACGGGGCGCGGTAGCCGTCGAACACGATGTCGGCATATGCGAGGTCGTGGACCACGTAGATGTCGTGTTCCTTCGCGATCGCCACCAACCGCTCGAAGAACGCGAGATCCACGCATTGCGTCGTCGGATTGCTCGGGAAATTGACGATCAGCATCTTCGGTTTGGGATAGGTATCGCGCAGCGACTGCTCCAGTTCCGCGAAGAAGTCGGTGCCCGGATGCATCGGCACGTGCCGGATGTCGGCGCCGGCAATGACGGGGCCGTAGATGTGGATTGGATAACTCGGGTTGGGCACCAGCACGATGTCGCCGCGGTCCAGGGTCGCCAGTGCGAGATGGGCGATGCCCTCTTTCGAGCCGATGGTGACGATGGCTTCGGATTCCGGATCGAGTTCCACGTCGTAACGGGTTTTGTACCAGTGGCAGATCGCCTTACGAAGGCGCAGGATGCCCTTGGACACCGAGTAGCCGTGGGTGTCGGGACGCTGCACCGACTCGATCAGCTTGTCGACGATATGGTGCGGCGTCGGCTGGTCCGGATTGCCCATGCTGAAATCGATGATGTCTTCGCCGCGCCGCCGAGCGGCGAGCTTGAGTTCGCCGGTGACGTTGAAGACATACGGGGGCAGCCGTTTGATGCGCGGAAATTCTTCCATGAAACGGTCTCGGGTCTCGGGACGGCGCTGGGCCGGCGTTGGGGTTAGTCGGCGCCGCGGGCATTGGCTGCCCAGCGCGAAAACGCCGAAGAAACCTAGACTTACCCGCGGAAACATATAATTGTAGCGAGTCCGTCTGCGGCGGGCAAAAATCCACACTCAAACAGCCTTACCCATGAAACTGAACCAGAGCGAGACCGGAGCCTTTGCCGTCACCGGCTACGGGCCCGGATATCTGATCGCCGGCGGTGTCCGCTATGGGCATGCCTTGATTGTCAGCACGGAAGCGCCTCCCCGGCGCTGGCCGCTGGCGGACATTTCCAGCCTCGGCGCCGACCTGCTGGCGCCCCTGGTTGCCGGGGGAAAACCGGAAATCGTGCTCATCGGTACCGGCAGCCATCAGGTGTTTCAGCCCCCTGCCGTGCTGCGTCCGCTGATCGAGGCAGGCGTCGGCATCGAGGTCATGAACACGGCCGCGGCCTGCCGCACCTTCAACCTGCTGCAGGGGGAGGGCCGGCGGGTGGTGGCCGCCCTCTGCTGCCCCGAGCCCGGACCGGGGCAGGCCTGAGAGACCCGCATCCGGACTCAGGAATCGAACGCTGGCGGCAGGGAAAAGTAGAACGTCGCGCCTTTGCCGGGCTCGGCCCTGGCCCAGACCTGGCCGCCATGGCGCCGAATCACTCGCTGAACCAGGGCGAGGCCGATGCCGGTGCCCTGGAATTCGGATTCACTGTGCAGCCGCTGGAAGGCGCCGAACAGCTTGTTGGCGTAAGCGATGTCGAACCCCACCCCGTTATCGCGCACGAAAAAAGCCATACTGGTTTCGGCCGGCTCCATGCCGACCACGATCAGCGGTTCCGCCTGCAGCCCGGTGAACTTCCAGGCATTGCGCATCAGGTTGTCGAGCGCAATCTGCAGCAGGCCCGGATCGGCATCCACATGCATGCCGTCGGCAATCTCGCAGCGGACCGCGCGCCCGGGGCTGCCCTGGCGCAATTCGCGGACGATATCGCGCGCCATCCCGGTCAGGTCGCAGCTGCGGATCTGCAGGTCCCGTCGCGTCACCCTCGCCAGTTCGAGCAGATCATCGATCAGCCTCGCCATGCGCTGGCTGCCCGCTCGCACGCGTTCGAGATAGCCGCGACCGGAATCATCCAGTCTTTCGGAATACTCCTCGATCAGGATCTGGCTGAATCCGTCGATGGTACGCAGCGGCGCTCGCAGGTCATGTGATACCGAGTAGGAAAAAGATTCCAGTTCGCGGTTGGCGGCAGCCAGCGCGCGAGTGCGCTGCTCGACCCGCTGCTCAAGCTCGGCGTTGAGCTGGCGCACTTCGGCCTCGGCGCGGCGGAAATCGGTAAGGTCGTAACCCATCAGGTACACCCCTTCCACAACATTGTTGTCGCCGCGTTGCGGCAGCAGCGTCAGCCGCATCACGCGGCGTCCCCCCAGCGTTTCCAGCGCGCGCTCCTCGGCCACCTCCTTCCCTGCGAAAGCCAGCTCCAGCAGCTGCTGGATTTCTTCGATGAAGGCGGTACAGGTCGCACCCTGGCCGAACCAGCGGTCGTAGGCGAAGTTGATGTACTGAGTGGATTCCTGGTCGGCGAAATAGGCAATGACTGCGGGAACGTTGTCCGCAATGGCGCGAAGCCGCCGCTCGTTGTCGCGCACCAGGCGTTCCATTTTCAGCTGTTCGCTCATGTCCCGCACCAGCACCAGCCGGACCTTGCGCCCGCCGAGCATGGTCGGGTAGGCGTGGATTTCGACTTCGATTCGGCGGCCATCGCGCCGCTGGTGCTGCTTCTGCAAGCGTTCGACCGAACCGATCAGTCTGTTGTACGGCTGCTCGAGGTAGCGCGCCTTGCCTTCGGGCGTCTGAATGTCGATCAGCGAAATGCCCAGCATTTCCTCGCGTGTGTACCCGTAGAGCTCGTGACAGGCGCGGTTGACATCGATGAATCGCAGGGTTTCCTCGTCGCGCAGGTACATCGGCAGCGGCGTCAGGGCGAAAATCTGGCGGTAACGCGCTTCGCTCTCGATCAGCATGGCCTCCTGTTGCACCCGCTCGGTCACATCCTGCAATACGATCAGCACGTAACTCTGGCTGATCTCGCCAGAACTTTCCCTGATGCGCGATACCGTGAGGTCGGTCCAGATGCGACGCCCGTCCTTGCGGATGTATTGCTTGCGCCTGGAGTACGAATCCTTCTCGCCGGACAGCAGCTCCCTGTTCATGCGCGCGGAGGCATCGATGTCCTCGGGGGCGGTGATATCCAGCGTGGATAACCCCATCAGCTCTGCTTCGCTGTAGCCCAGGATCTCACACAGCCTCGGGTTGACCTTGACGAGTCGGGGGCGCATCGAGATGTCGCGGATGCCGATCCCGACCAGCGCCTGCTCGAAGATCGCGCGCAGCCTCGCCTCGCTGATCTCCAGCGCACTCAGCGCCCGCTGCCGGTCGGTAAAATCGTTGGCCACCACCAGCCTTGCTGTCTGCCCGCCGAACTGGAAGGCCTGGGCGGTGATCTCCACAGTCAGCATTTCGCCCTCCTTGGTGACATGCTTGCGCAGGAAACGGGCCAGCCGGTGGGGATCGCGCTCGATCAGCTGGTGCATGACGAAATCGCGCTGGTCCTCGACCAGCAGATCGATCGCAGTCATGCGCTGCAGTTCATCGCGGCTGTAACCGTACTTCTCGACCATGGCATCGTTGACCGCGAGAAAGCGCAGATTGATGGGTTCAGCCACCCACATCGGCAGCGGCGTTGATGCGAAAATCTGGCGGTAGCGCTCTTCACTCTCCTCCAGTGCGGCGATCATGGTGGTGCGCTCTGTGATGTCCTGGGCCACTGCGAGGATGCCGGCGAAGCGGCCGGATTCATCCGTGATGCGGGCATTGCGCCATTCGCAGATGATGGTCTTGCCGTCCTTGCGCAGGTTCTCGTTGTTGCCGCGCACATCCAGCGCGCCCTCGCGGACCCGTGCTCTGCGTTCAGCAACGATTTCGCGCAGGTGGTCTGGCACCAGAAAATCCATGGCGTCGAGGCCGAAGAGTTCGTCATTGGCGTAGCCAAAAGCCTCTTCCGCAGCGCGGTTGCAATACAGCACCTTGAGGTTTCGGTCGTGCAGGATGCAGGGCAGCGGCATCACCTCCAGCTGCAGCTGGAGTTGTTCGAGGAGGTGGCTGCGCTGGCGCTCCAGCGAACTGGAAAGCTGCCGCGCATCGCGCTGCTCCAGGAACTGCCCGATTTCGCGCCCGATGGCATCCAGGGTATCGATCAGTACCTGGTCCGGCGCCTCCACCCTTTTGCTGAAGAATTCGAGTGCATCATTGATCACATGGCCGCGCCGGACGGGCACGAATACCGCGCCGCGCAGGCCTGCTGCTTTGACCACCGCACTGCGTTGCCCGCCCGCCGGCGAATAATCCGCAAGCCAGTGGATCTCGGCAGCGGCCAGCACCCGGCTGATCTGGCCGATATGGGGGCGCGCTTTCATTTGCAACCGCGTCGCCGCGACAAAGTCCTGGGCCTGTACGCCTGGCGCCAGCCAGTGTGCGCCACAGGAAAGCACATGGGTCTGCGGATCCACACGGCGGTGGGCTCCCCACTGCCATTCCATGGTGCGGCAGATGGTTTCGATGACCGCGGCAAGGGCCTCGTCCGTGTCAAGCGCGCTGCCGAGGATACGGGTCACGTCGTGCTGCATGCGCATCCGCTGCCGCAGTACCACTTCCGCGGTGACGTCCCTGCCGACGCCGCGATAGCCGGCGAAATCACCGCTGCGCCCGAATACGGGTTCACCGCTGATGTGGGCATAGGACACCAGCCCCTGCGGGCTGGCATAGCGGACCAGCAGGTCTCGGAATGGCGCCTGTCGGGCGATTGCAGCTTTGTGCGCAGTCCAGTCGGTGCCGACGGGGGTGGCGAAGGTCTTTTCCCAGCGGCGCTGGCCGATGAATTCAGTGAGCGGACGACCAGTCAGCCGCGGCAGCCCCTCGGAGACATGGGTGATGCGGTACTGGTCATCGGTTTCCCAATACCAGTCAGAACCTAGGGCGGTGAATGCGCGGAAACGCTCTTCGCTGGCGCGCAGTGCGTGGCGGGCATGGCGCTGGTGAACAATAAGCCCGGCAGCCGAGAGTGCGACCGCAATGGCAAGGCTACTGGCAAAAAACCAGCCGCTGGACAGCGAGGCCGCGCCTGCGCTTGCAACGGCGGCAACCGCCAGCCATTTTGGGGCACCCGCGTCTCCGGGCACACCCGTTGCAACTTGACCGTTCACCGGGCCGCGTCCTGCTGGATGGATGCTCAAGGCTGTGTTCCTGGAATGACTTGGTGGCGGGATCGCAGTATGCAACTTCATCTTATAATCTGCCCCCTAGCTTGTCTAACCGCCGGTCCCGGCAGCCTTTTTCTGGATGCACGGATCTCCCGTCCCGATCCGGGTCCGGACCACCCACGATCTGATTACATTGAAAGCCCCGTCCAATTGAGCCACGCACTGATCAACGCCATTGCCGGACAGATCGACGGCATCATCCTCGGCAAGCGCCGGCAGATCCGTCTTGCACTGGCCTGCCTGCTTGCCCGCGGGCATCTGCTGATCGAGGACCTGCCCGGCGTCGGGAAAACCACGCTGGCGCATGCGATTGCAACCACACTCGGACTGCGCTTCCAGCGCATCCAGTTCACCAGCGACCTGCTGCCCAGCGACATCATTGGCGTTTCGGTCTATCAGCGCGAAAGCGGCCAGTTCATTTTCCATCCCGGTCCGGTGTTTGCGCAGCTGGTGCTGGCCGATGAAATCAATCGCGCCAC
>JAJTHX010000421.1 GCA_021300125.1 Betaproteobacteria bacterium
CTTCGACAGGCTCAGCCCGAACGGTTTGGCGAAGTGTGCAACCATGAATAAAAAAAGCGCAGCCGGGGCTGCGCTTTTTTTGCGTCTGCAAACCCGCTTAGCGGAAACGCTCCGCGCAGCGATGAACCGCCTGGTTGGTATCGAACTTCAGGCATTCGCGGGCATCGAGCCTGGCACGCGCGGTGAGCATCGGTGCGGGGCCGGCGGCACCCGCCGCCGTAGGGGCCTTCACGGTGGCCGCGCCACCCTTTCGCGCCTTGCCCATCTCAGCGATCTTGATGCCGGCCGGCTCAGCGCTGACACGCGTTTCCTCGATAATGGCGTTCATCACTTTGGCGACCATCCACTTGGCGTCTTCCGACTCGTACAGCTTGGCGTACTCAGCCAGCTCAGCATCTGGAACTTCGCGATAAACAAAAGCCGAGATCGTCAGCACCATCCCGCGCAATCCCTGCATTAATGCGGCCTTATTTTTTTCGAGGTCGGCATCGAACTTCTTCATGGCCGCCGCATCTCCGCCGACGATACCGATCATCATTGCACGGGCAGTGCCAATGAACAGCGCCACCAAGAACTCATGAGAACGTGTTGTATCTGCAAAATCACTCAATAGTTTTACGCGCTCAGCAGACAGTGGTTTTTTACTGACCTCCTTTGCAAAGGCTGCGAGCTCCTCGCCATTCATGGGTTTGGACTCGATTTCGACAATCTTCTTTACCTGCGGCGCGGCAAAGGCTTTGTTGAGACTTTCGATCCGCTTTCGCTCGAAATCCTTGGTCAGGGCTTCACGCACGCGCTGCTGGTAGCGCTCTGCCTTGAAAGATTCGGCCACGATTTTTTCAATTTCAGCCGTCACAGCGGCGTCCGCGGATTTGACGGCCGATTGACGTGCTCCCATTTTCGCCTGCTCAGGAATCTGCGCGAGCTGCCTGCTCAGGCCCGAAACCTCCAGCAACTGGTCAACCAGCTTTTCCGGCGGCACTTCAGCCGGCGGCTTGGGTTTGGCAGCAACCGGGGGCGGCGGCGGCGGCGGGGGTTCGGCCATGAATGCATCCCAGCCCATCCAGCCAATGATCGCCACGGTCACGGCAGCAACCGCGCCCATCGCGATTTTTTTCCTGCGTCCGCCGTCATCCGCGGCAACGACCGGGGCTGGCGCCGGTTCTTGAGTCTTTTTACGGCCGCCGAATTTCGGCGGCTTCAGCTTGCTCAGATCAAATTTGGCCATTTGTTGTCTCCCCAGCCGACCATGGACTGATCGCCAGCATACGCCAGAACCGCTTTTGAATCAGTGCATTAATGCCCGTTTCCGCAACGCCCCCCCAGGCCTTACAGGGTCTCGCCCAGCAGCGTTTTCGCGGTGCGCTCGCAGACCCAGGCCTTCTCTTCCGCGGTCAGCCCGGGGATGCCGTCCACCGCCGCCGGCACGTCCAGCGGCGCCATGTCGAAGGGGTGGTCGGTGCCGATGACCACGCGGTCGGCGCCGACCTGGTCGATCAGGTACTTGGCGGCCTTCGGATCATGGGTGAGGCAGTCGAAATAGAAGCGCTTGAACAGCTCGCGCGGCGGCGTGGGATTGTTGACCTTGGGTTCCTGCCGCACCTGGTGGCCATGGCGGAAACGGCCGATCTGGTACGGAATTAAACCGCCGCCATGCGGCAGCACCACGCGCAGCTTGGGCATCTCGTCCATCGCACCGCTGAACATCAGATGCGCGACCATCAGCGTGGTGTCGAGCGGGAAACCGACAAAGTTCGACAGGTAGTAGTCCTCCATGCCGCCCTTGGCCAGGCACTGGTAGGGATGGGCAAAGATGAAGCAGCCCAGCTGCTCGATGGTCTTGAGCACCTTGCGGAATTTCGGCGCCGCCAGCGGCGTACCCTCGATCGAGGTCGCCAGCTCCACCGCCTTGAAACCGTATGCCTTGACCACGCGCTCGAGCTCGGTGATCGCCGCGTCCGGGTCCTGCATCGGCAGGTGCGCCATGCCGCGCAGGCGCGAGGGATGCTTGGCGACCATCTGCGCGATGCCGTCATTGGCCAGCTGCGCCGCGTAGAGGCCCGCTTCCGCCGGCAGCCAGTAGAAATAGATCGGCGGACCGACCGAAATCGCCGACACGTCGAGCTTGTTGCGGCTCATCCACTCGACCTTGGCATCAGCATCGTAGAAGTCGGGGCTCAACACCGCCGGACGGCCATGCACGTCGAAATACTTCTTGCCGTCCTTCTCCCAGATGCTGGTGTGGAAGCGCTGGGGGTCCTTCTCCATCGCCGCGATGATGGTCGGCGGGATGACGTGGCTGTGCAGGTCGTAACGCTTGCTCATGCTGGTCCTCTGGGTGGGTGATTTTTTTTACAGCGGCTATTTTAAGGCGAGATTACCAAGGCGGGATTCAAGCGAGAGCAGCGGCCGCAGCGCGCGTGCATCGCGCAGGCGCTCGATGTGCCACACGGCGTCGATCAGTTTTTCACTGCGCCGCGCACCGAGCAGCGGCAGCAGCAGGTCGCGCGCCTTGGCGGCCACCTCCTCCCGCGGCATCGGATTGGCCGCGGTGCCGCGCACCGCCTTCGTGTGATGGCGCAGCCGGCGGCCGTCGCGGGTGGTGATTTCGACGATGGCCTGCGTGGTCTTCGCCCGGCCCAGCGCGGCGCTGCCCTTGAGCTCGATCTTCTCCCTCAACTTCAGCACCTTCGGGTCGCGCACGCGGCGGTCGTCATGCGCCGAGGCAAAGCTGATGTCGCCGTCAAGCAGCATCACCGCCACCAGGTGCTGGATGTTGATGCTGGCCATGGTGCGCTGGTTGACGGTGCGCGCCCCCTGCTCGTCGATGGTGATGGCGACGCGACCAACGTCGGCTGCACCGATGCGGTGTTTCTCCAGGATGTTCATCACCGAATCGAGCGGCGCCTGGATCGGGTAACCGACCGCCCAGCGCTTGATCGAGGTGTTCATGATCTCGTAGCGGCGGCCGAGGTCGGCGACCAGTTTCTCCGGGCTGGCGGTCAGGCCGTGGGCGTGGAAAAAGCTGCGGTCTCCGTCGAACACGTCCTCGACGCCGGTGAACTTCATCGAGGCCATCACTGCGGCGGTCACGCCGTTTCGGGCCGGCATGCCGCCGAAATCGAAGGCCTTTTCGATGTGCTCGATGTCGCGCGCCCAGCACGACAGTCCCGAGGCCTGCTGCGCGGTGTATGACAGCAGGTAGCGCGTCTGGTCGTAGTCCAGTTTCAGGATCGCCGCGGCGGCAGCAGCGGCACCGAACATGTGGCCAAAGCTGTGGGTGGAATGGCCGCGCTCGCGGAACCGCTCGATGCCCAGCGCGATCGACATCCGCGCGCAGACGTCATAGCCCAGCACCGTGGCGCGCAGCAGTGCCGTGCCGTTCGCACGCTCGCGTTCGGCCATGGCCAGCGCGGCAGGCACCACGCCGCAGCCCGGATGCACCAGCGCCAGATAGTAGGTGTCGTCGGTTTCGTCGGCATGGGCGTGCATGCCGTTGGCCAGCGCGGTGTTGATCGCCGTGGTAACGATGTTCGAACCGATCACCTGCGCCTCGGGCGTGCCGCCCTGCGTGGCGATGAATTCGATGGCGCGTTTTCCGGGCAGCAGCTGCGAGCCCGACAGCATCGCCGCCAGCGTGTCGAGCAGATGGTGTTTGGCGCGCTCGGTGACTTTGGCCGGCAGTGCGCGGCGGGGCGCGGTGGCGATGTAAGTGGCCAGCCGGTGCATCAGCGGGGAGATCTTCGGTCGACCGGTTCGGGTGCGTACGGACATTGCGGTGTGTTCCAGCGGGTTGTTTATTCGGGTTTGATGCCGGCAGCCTGAATCACCTTCGCCCACTTCGCGGTTTCGCTGCGCAGGTAGGCGGCGAATTCCTCGGGGCTGCTGCCCACCGGCTCGGCGCCATCATTCAACAGACGCTGCCGCACCTCCGGATGCTGCAGGGCCTTGACCGTGGCGCCATGCAGCCGGGTGATGATGTCGCGCGGGGTGCCGGCCGGCGCAAGCAGGCCGTACCACTGCACCGACTCGTAGCCGGGCACGCCAGCTTCGGCGATGGTCGGAATGTCCTCGGCACCGGGCGCACGTTTGGCTCCGGTGACGCCCAGCGCGCGCAGCCGGCCACTCTTGATGTGCGGCTGCGCCGACAGCATGTTGGGCATCATCGCGGGCACGTGGCCGGCGATGAGGTCGGTGACGCCAGGGCCGGAGCCTTTGTACGGCACGTGCAGCATCTTCAGTCCCGTCATCACCAGGAACAGCTCCATCGACAGGTGCGGGCTGGTGCCTACACCGGCGGAAGCGAAGTTGACCTGGCCGGGACGCGGCTTTACCAGCGCGACGAACTCCTTGACGCTTTTTGCCGGCAGCGAGGGATGCACCACCAGCACGTTCGACAGCGACACCGCCTGCGAAATCGGCGCGAAATCCTTCAGCGCGTCGTACGGCACCTTTTTGTACATCGCCGGATTGATCGCCAGGGTGCTGATGCCCATCAGCAGCGTGTAGCCGTCGGGCGCGGCGCGCGCCACCGCTTCGCCGCCGATCATGGTGCCGGCGCCGGCGCGGTTCTCGACCACGAACTGCTGGCCCAGCAGCTGCGACAGTTGCGGCGCGAGGATGCGCGCGGAAATGTCGGTACCACCGCCCGGCGCCGAGGGGACGATCACGCGCACGCTGCGTGCGGGGTAATTCGACTGCGCCGCGGCAAGGGCTGGCCACAGCGCGAGGGAGATCAATAACCAATTGATTTTATTCATTATTTTTCAGGTGTGCATGCGGGTCATAAATGCGAGAAGAGGATTTTTCCGGCCACCGGCATGTTCGCGGCGAGGATCTCGCCGCGATAGGAATCGCAGATGTACAGCGTTTTGCAGTCCACGCCTCCGTAGGCCATGTTGGTCATGCGCGCACCCCTGGCCTTGCTCTGCACGCGCGCCAGCGGTTCGCCCATCGGGCCGAACAGCCAGATGATGCCGGGGCGCGCATGTGCTGCGGACAGGTTGCCGGCCTCGTCCATCGCCAGCCCGTCGGGGCCGTGGATGCCGGGCAGCACCGCGAACACGCCCGCCTTGTTCACCGATCCGCCCTTCAGCGGGCAATGCCACATGCAGTTGGCGCGCGTCATCGCGACAAACAGCACCTTGTCCTGCGGGTCGAGCACGATGCCGTTGGGGCTCGGACCGTTGCTGATCAGGCAATCGAGGCGGCCGTCCGCGCTGTAGCGGTAGACGCGGCCTGTCGGATCATGGATGCCGGTCTGTCCCTGATCGGTGAAATAGAGGTCGCCGTTGCTGGCGAAGGTCAGGTCATTGACGCCCTTGAAGCTCTCGGACTGGTTGTGCGTGAGCAGGTCTTCGACGCGGCCGGTCTTCGGGTCGCAGCGCAGGATGCCGCGGCGGTAATCGGCAATGTAGATCGAGCCGTCCCGGTGAATGGCCAGCCCGTTGGGCCAGCCGTCGTATTCGGCGGCGACATCGAATTCCCCCTGGGGCGACATCCGCAGGATGCGGCCATAGGGAATGTCGACCATGTAGAGGTTGCCTTCGCGATCGAAAGCCGGACCTTCAAGGAAACAGTCCAGCTTCGAGCCGGGATGATTGGCATCGATCCAGCTCGACGGTGCGCCACCCTTGCGCAGGCGCGCAGGCACGGATGCAAACACTTCGGCTTCGATCAGCGGTGGCGGTTCAAAAAACGACATCCAGGACACTCCCTTGATGAGACAGCCGCCTTATTTCGGCAATAGTCATTCCGGCGTGATGTTTGCGGACTTGATGATGGCCGCGTAGAGCGGAATTTCGTCGCGTACGATTTTCGCCAGGCCTTCCGGTCCGCCGACCACCACGTCGGCGCCGCGCCTGGCGAAGCGTTCCCGGAAATCGGCGCTCTGCACCGCCGCCGCGAAATCGCGGTGCAGCTTCGCCACCACATCCGGCGGCGTGCCGGCGCGGGCAAAGATGCCCATCCAGCCGTCGAGGTCGAAAGCCGGCAATGTCGCCGCAACCCCGGGCACATCGGGCAGCACCGAGGCAGCGCGTGCCGCCGAAATCGCGATCGCGCGCACGCGTTTGTTCTCGACATGCGGCAGCACGCCGACGATGTTGGCAAACTGCAGGTCGATGCGCCCGCTCAGCGTGTCGATGAAGGCGGGCGCCGCGCCCTTGTACGGCACATGGTTCATTCTCACCTTCGCCAGCGCCTGCAGATGCTCCATGCCGAGGTGCTGCAGGTTGCCGATGCCGGCCGAGGCATAGTTCAGCTTGCCGGGATGTGCACGGGCCAGCGCGATCAGGTCCTTCACCGATTTCACCGGCAGCGAGGGATGCACCACCAGCACCATCGGGCCGCTGATGATCTGCGTCACCGGCGCAAAATCCTTCTGCGGGTCGTAAGGCAGGTCGCGGCGCAGCGACACATTGATGGTCATCGGCCCGGAATTGGCGAGTACCAGCGTGTAGCCGTCGGGCGGCGACTTGGCGACCACGTCCGCACCGATGCTGCCGCCGGCGCCGCTGCGGTTGTCGACGATCAACTGCTGACCCCACATCGGCGTCAGTTTCTGCCCGACCGCGCGCGCCACTTCGTCGAGCGGCCCGCCCGGCGGATAGGGCACGATCAGGCGCACCGGTTTTACAGGAAAAGTCTGGGCATGAACCGGCAGCAGAAAGCCGAACGCAGCCAGAACCGCAGCAGCCATGTGCTTGCTCTTCACCATCTTGACCTCCTCCGGTCGAAACGGGCATACCGCGCCCGGTTTACTGCAGGTGTGCGGCGATCCAGTCCGCGACATAGGTCGCGCCGAGAAAACGGTTATCGCCCTGGCAATGCTCGGCACCGCCTTCCTCCTCGGTAAAGATCTTCAGCGTCTTCTTTTTCGAGCTGACCGCGTCATACAACAGCTTCGCATTGTCCACCGGCGAGATTGAATCCGCCTCGCCGTGGGTGACCAGGAAGGGGCAGGTGATCTTGTTGGCCACGCCTTCAAGCTTGTACTGCTCGCATTTTTTCATCGCCGAATCCATGTCCGGCATGCCCATCACCCAGGGCAACTGGTAATGGGGCGCAGAGAGCTGGGTGCCGCCGGATTCCTGGATTTTGCGGCGGGTGATCCAGGTCGCGTGGTAGTCGTAGTGCCCGCCCCAGGCAATGCAGGCGGCATAACGCTTCTCGAAAGCCGCAACCCGCGGCGCATAGTAACCGCCCATGCTGTAGGCCATCACCGCGACACGTTTCGGATCGACATCCCTGCGCGAGGCCACATAGTCATAGGCCGCGGCGCCAGGCACCTCATAATCGGGACGGCTGGGGATTTCCTGCAGGCGCAGCGCCTCGCCCTGCCCCGGCCCGTCGATCGCCATGGTGTTGATGCCGCGCAGCGCAAGCTCAACACCGCCGAACAGGATCGACAGCTCCTTGGTGCTGTCGAGCCCGTCGAAAAACACCACCGTCGGTTTGGGTCCTTCACCCGGCGCCTTCATGAACCATGCCGGCAGCGTGGTCGCCTTGCCTTCATGGGTGTAAGGCACCTCGACACGCTCGATGTTCGGGTAGCGGTGCTGGATGGCCAGCCTGAAGCAGCGCAGGCAATCCCTGTAGAGCCCGATTTTTTTGGGGCCCAACGCGACAAAACGCTCACCGACAAAGTAATAGGTCGCCGCGCGCAGATAATGGCCCGCGGCGGACATCACGAAGTTGTCTTTCATCGCCGCATCGCCCATCGCTTCGATGCGCTGCGCCTCTTTTTCCCATTCCGCGCCCCAGGCCTCGTTGTCACCGACCTTGCCCTTGAGGCGGCGGCCGACACGGTCGACTTCGCTCATCGCGGCACCGCCCCATCGCGCCATCTCGATGCAGATCATCATGCCCTGCGACCACATGAAGCTCTCGGGGAAATACTGGAAACCGGCTTTCATGATGCTCTCCGTAGTGATTAATGATTTTTTATTGCGAGGCGCTGCCGGCTAGGCCGATTTGCCTGAGAAGATCAGACTGCCGCGCAATGTCGGCCTTGAGCATCGCGGCAAAAGCCTCTGCAGTACCGCCCACGGGATCGGCGCCCTGGGTTGCCATGCGCTCACGAACCTCGGCCACCTGCAGCACCCCGTTGAGTTCAGCATTGACGCGGCGGACAACCGCAGCCGGCGCGCCCTTGGGCATCAGCACACCGTGCCAGATGCTGCTCTCATACCCTTTCAGGGTTTCACCGATGGCAGGTATTTCGGGCAGCCCCTGCGCGCGTTTCGCCGTGGTCACGGCAATCGCCCGGACCTTACCGGATTTCACATGCGGCATGGCACCGATCATCGGACCGGACATTATCTGCACCTGACCGGATATCAGGTCAGTCATCGCCGGCGCACCACCCTTGTATGGCACGTGCACCATGCTCACACCGGCCATGACGCTGAATAGCGCCATGGCGAGGTGCGCAGCACTGCCGTTGCCCGAGGATGCATAGTTAAGCTGCCCCGGCCGCGCTTTGGCCAGCGCTATCAGTTCCGGCACTGTCTTCACGGGCAGCGAATTGTTGACCACCAGCAGCAACGCTATCGAATTGAGCTGGATCACCGGGGAGAAATCGCGCAGCGGTTCGTAAGACAGGCCGCGATACAGCGTCGGGTTCACCGATACGCTGGCCGGAAGACAGTAGACCCAGGTGTAACCGTCGGCCGGTGCCCGGGCGCCGAGTTCGGTGCCAATGATGGCGTTGGCGCCACTACGGTTGTCGATGATGACCTGCTGCTTCAGTCGTTCTGACAACGGTCCAGCAATTAAACGAGCTACGGTATCGGTTCCACCACCAGGCGGGAAGGGCACGATGAAACGGATCGGGCGGTTCGGATATTCCTGCGCAAAAATCGCCGTCGCTGACAGCATCAGCAGTATTCCCGCAGCACTTCGCATGAATCCGTTCATGTTGAGCACACGCTCATTCCGCCGGAATTCCAGCGTCCTTGATCACTTTCGCCCACTTGGTGATTTCTGATTTGATGTAAGCGGCGAACGCCGCCGGCGTGCCGCCGTCGGGCTCGAAGCCCTGCGCTTCAAGGCGCTGCCGTGTCGGGCCGGCGAGAATTTTCACGGTGTCGCCGTGCAGGCGATCCACGATGGCCTTCGGTGTGCCGGCCGGCGCCAGCAGTCCGTACCAGGTCGCCGCGTCATACCCCTTGACGCCGGACTCGGCGATGGTGGGCAGCTCCGGCATGGCCTGTGAACGCCGGGTGGTGGTCACCGCCACCGGCCGCACCTTGCCCGATTTCACATGCGGCATCGCCGCCGGCATGGTCGCGAACATGATCTGCACTTCGCCGGCGATGGTCGCCACCAGTGCCGGGCCGCCGCCCTTGAACGGCACATGCACCATGCTGATGCCGGCCAGCGACTTGAGCAGCTCGCCCGCGAGGTGCGATGAACTGCCGACACCCGCCGACGGAAAGTTGAGCGTGCCCGGCTTCGCTTTCGCCAGCGCGATCAGGTCCTTGATCGACTTCACCGGCAGCGAAGGATGCGCGACGAGAATGTTCGGCGTGATCGCCACCAGGCTCACCGGCGCGAAATCCTTCACCGGATCAAAGCCGAGTTTCCTGAACAGGCTGACATTGACCGCGTTCGGCGCAACGTTGCCCATCAGCAGCGTGTAGCCGTCGGGAGCCGCGCGCGCGGCGAGTTCGGTGCCGATGTTGCCGGTGGCGCCGCCGCGGTTGTCGACCACCACCTGCTGGCCCAGTGTCTGCGTCAGCTGCTCAGCCATCACGCGGCCGACCTGGTCGGTGCCGC
>JAJTHX010000157.1 GCA_021300125.1 Betaproteobacteria bacterium
CGGTGATGTAGCTGATCGGGATCGCCGCGGCCTGTTCCCAGCTGAGATGCGCGGGCTTGGGAAAAATCTGCGTCGCATCCATCACCGCGTATTCGGCGAAACCGCCGCGCACGCGGCCGAACACCGCATCACCGACCTTGACGCCGGTAACCCCTTCACCGACAGCATGCACGGTGCCCGAGGCCTCGTTGCCGCCGAGTTTTTCCGGGCCGCCGTGCACCACGCCGCCGACAAACATCTCGCCACGGTTGAGCGCGGAAGCCATGACCTTGATCACGATCTCGCCGGCCTTGGGCTGCGGCTGCGGCACCTCGCGGTATTCGAGGGTGTTCTGGTGATCCTTGGTGACGATCCAGCAGGATTTCATGATTTATCCAATTAAAACAATGGGTTATAAAATTGATTGGAGCCGCTTATTCGATGCCGACGGCCTGCACGATCGGACCCCAGCGCTTGAGTTCCTTCTGGATGAACTGGGTGGCCCGCTCGGGCGAGGAATTGGCCACCGGCTCGGCACCGGCGCGGCGCAGAAACTCGTGCATTTCAGCGCTTGCCATCACTTTCTGGTTGGCTGAAGCCAGCACCTCCATCACCGCCTTCGGCGTCTGCGGCGGCAGGAAGATCGCATTGAAAGCCTGCACCACCAGTTCGGGCATGCCGGCCTGGATCGCGGTGGGCACCTCGGGCACCGCGGGCAGGCGCTGCTCGGCGCACACCGCGAGCATGCGCAGGCGGCCCTGCTTGTGGTACTCGAGCGGCGCCGAGCTGATGGTCGGCGTGTAAATGGGAATGTGACCGGCGATGAGGTCGGTGAGCCCGGGGCCCGCGCCCTTGTACGGTACGTGCACGATCTTCAGGTCGCCGTTGATTTTCTTGAACAGCTCGCCGGTGAGGTGGGTGATGCTGCCGGTGCCGGCGGAGCCGAAAGAGAGCTTGTCGGGATTGCGCCGCGCCAGCGTGGCCAGCTCCTTCAGGCTTTTCACCGGCAGCGAGGGATGCACCGCCACACCGGTGGGCACCAGGGTGATGATGCCCAGGGTGCTGAAATCCTTCAGCGGGTCGTAGCCGAGCTTGGCGTTGCCCAGCGGGTTGAGCACGTGCGTGGTGGTGTTGGCGATCAGCAGCGTGTGGCCGTCGGGCTTGGCGCGCGCGACTTCCAGCGAGCCGATGGCACCGGATGCGCCGGCACGGTTTTCGACAATGACATTCTGGCCCAGCACCCTGGACAGGTCCTGCGCCCAGCGCCGGCCGATGATGTCGTTGACCCCGCCCGGCGCAAAAGGCACCACCAGGCGCAGCGGGCGCTCGGGAAATTTGGCCTGCGCCAGCACCGGCACGGGCAGCAGCAGCGATGCAGTGGCCAAAACCAGCAAGGCGGGCGCAGCAAGTTGCGAAACAAACATGACCGGTTCCTCGAATCGTTGACGGCAGGATGGCAGGAGCCGGGGATGCTAAGGTCTAACATCGCCCGCCGCAACCGTGCCGCGGCATCGGGGTGCCCCGCGGCCTTCAGCGCGGCCGGTATTCCCAGTCGCGCCAGCCGCTGAGCAGCGGGAAATAGAGGCCCAGCCGGATGCGCGATTCGCCGGCGGCATGCAGCAGTCGGGCATAGCGCTCCAGCTGCGCACGGTAACGCTCACGCTCGTTGTCGAGAAAGGCCGCGACATCGCCGCCTTCGTGGCGGCTGGTCTTGTAGTCAATGATCCAGCGCGTGCCATCGGCATCGACGAAGCTGCGGTCGATGACCACGTTGACCAGGCGTCCGTCGTCAACGCCGCTCAGTCGCCATTCCGAACGGCCCTGCGGCTGCTCCGACAGCAGCCAGCGGCCGCGCTCGTCGCCAAGGCACAGGATCAGCGCCTGCTGCGCCCTCCCCGTTGCGTCGGCCAGTTCGGCTTCACCCACACCCTCCGCCTGCAGCGCGAGGCGTATCGCCGGCCCCAGTGCATGGATGCGCGCGGCATCCCAGCCGGCGCAGCCTTCGCCGGCAATGCGCTGCAGCCAGCGGTGGACCACGCTGCCGATTTGCCTTGCCGTTTCTCCGGACCAGGAGAATTCCAGCTGGTCCTGTGCAAGCACCGGATCGGGGGGCGGCGTCCATGCCGCAGCCGGCGGCATCCCGGGCAGGCACCATCCCGCAGGCAGGCGGCGCAGGGGCTGATCAACCGGCTGCGGCCGCGGTGTTTGCTCAAGTGCCTGTTCCGCGGCCTCGTCCAGTGCCGAACGGTAATGTGCCTCGACCACCGGCCACAGCTTGCCGAGCAGCGAACGCGCAGGGGGTGGCTTGAGGCGGCGCACACCCTCGTCGTCGCGGTCCACCGCCACGCTGCCGAGCAGGTGAAGCTGTCGCCGCGCGCGCGTGGCGGCGACATACAACAGGCGGCCGTCCTCAAGCGCCTGCCGCCGCGCATTGAATTCGGCGATCCACCGGTAAATGGCATCGCCGTCATCCCCCGCGGCGTTGATCGGCGCCAGCAGCAGTCCGGTACCGCCATGGGCTGCCGGCTGTTCGGCCCACAGCAGCAGTTTTTTGTCATCGCTGCGCGGGTTCCGCGCGAGGCCGGGCACGATCACCACATCGAACTCAAGACCCTTGGCCTTGTGCACGGTCATGATCTGCAGGCTGTCATCGGCGCCGACGTCGGGCAGCGCATGCAGTGCTTCAAGGCCCTGCTCGAGCGTGTCGCGCTGCGGCAGCTCACCCGCCTCCTCGTGACGGTCGAGATGCCGGAAAAAGACCTCGGCATCCTCAAGGTCGGTGGGCTGGCCGACGCAGGCCGGCCCGCCGAGGGCAATCCAGGCACCCGCCACCTGCTCGCGCAACGGTCCGCGCCGGCGCGCCAGCATCGCGGTGCGCAGTGCGGCCCGCACGCGCGCCAGACGTGCGCGGCCCTCAGCCGACAACCTGGCCAGGCGCGCCTCGTCGCCCATGGCATCCCATAGCGTGACGCCCTCGCTGCCCGCAGCCAGCGCATGCAGGTCGGCAAGGGTCAGCCCGCACCAGGGCGCACGCAGCAAGGCAAGCCAGGCGACGCGGTCGCCGGGATGGGCCAGCGCACGCGTCAGCGCCAGCAGATCCTGAACCACCGGCCGCTCGCCGAGGGCTTCGATGTCGATGGCGCGAAAGCGCAGCCCCGCCGCCTTCAGCGCGGGCACGATGTCGCGCAGGTGGCCGCGGGTGCGGGTCAGTATCGCCACCTTCACGGCGGGATCGGCGGCACGCGCGGCCTGCACGATTTCAGTCACGCGACGCGCCTCCTCGCTGCCGTCGTCGCCCAGCAGCGCGTGCACCTGCACCGCTGCGCCCGGCAGGGCGTCCCGCGTCGCCACCGAGACCGTGTACGGCACCGCGCCCAGGGCCATGTCTTCCGCTCCGGGCAGGATGCGGCCGAATGCGGCATTCACCCATTCGACGATGCCGGACTGGGAGCGGAAATTCGCCGACAGCGCGACCGGATGCAGCGCAACGCCGGCGATGCCTTCGGCGCGCGCGCGCAGGAACAGGCCGACCTCGGCCTCGCGGAAGCGGTAGATCGACTGCATCGGGTCGCCAACGGCGAACAGGGTGCGCCCGTCATCGGGCAGCCAGCCCGCGGTCAGGCGCTCGACCAGCTGGAACTGGCTGATCGAGGTATCCTGGAATTCGTCGATGAGCAGGTGCTGGATGCGGTAATCGAGTGCCAGCGCGAGATCGGTGGGCGCCTCGTCAGTGCCCAGTGCGAGCAGCGCGCCCTGCGCCACCTCGGTGAAATCCACCTGGCGACGCGACTGGAAAACCAGCTTGAGCTGCGCCACCGCGAGCGGCAGCAGCCGCAGGATCGCCCCCAGCGCCTGCCACTGGCTGTCGCTGTAGCACGGGGGCGGCAGGCGACGCATCGCGTCGAGAGCCGCAGATGTGCCGCCAGACTCCAGGGCGCTGAACAGGGCCAGCGCACGTTCCTTCCAGGCCTGGTGCGCCTTGCCCGCGGAAAAACCCTGATCCCTGGTCAGCCGTTTGCGCCAGCTGCCGTCCGCAGTCAGAAACAGGCCGGCCAGATTGACCCAGTCCTCGATCTCGCCGGCAAAGGCGCCGAGCCCGAGGTTACCGAACGCATGAGCCGCCAGCGCGCTCAATTCGTCAGCGGCCGGTTGCGGGATCGTTTCAAGCAGCTGGCGCAGGGCAAGTTCGCGCGCATGCCGCAGCACGGCCTCGAGTTCATCGCGCTCACGGCCATGCACAGGGCGCAGCCACTGGTCGCGGCGCGCCAGCATGTCGGCAATCAGGCCTTCGGCGCGGGCCACGTCATTATCGAGATGAACCAGCAGGTTTTCGACATCCGCCGCTGCAGTGCTGTCGTCGTTGACCAGGGCCAGGGTGGCGCGGGCGGCCTCGAGATACAGCGGCGAGGCATCTTCGGTCATTTCAGGCTGCGCACCGAAACCCGACAGCAAGGGCATCTGCCGGGTGAGGCCCGCGCACAGCGCATCGATGGTGAGGATGCGCAAACGGGACGGATTGTCGATCAGATCCCAGCCGGCTTCGCGGTCGCGCCGGAGCGCGGCAGCGGCCAGTTCCAGTGTCCTTTTTTCATGCTCGGAACGGGGCGGCTTCGCGGCGCCGGTATCCACCAGCGCCTGCAGCACGCGCTCGCGCATCTCGCCGGCGGCCTTTTTGGTGAAGGTGACGGCGACAATTTCCTCGGCCTGATTGACCCGCGCCAGCAACAGCAGGTAGCGCTGGATCAGCAGTTCGGTCTTGCCCGAACCCGCGGGCGCCTGCACGATGAACGAGCGCCGCGGATCCAGTGCCTCGCGGCGCTGGTCCAGATCAGGAACCGGGACGCTCATTCGCCGGACTCCGCATCCGTAATCGGTTCGCCCAACCGCTCGCGCACGCGGCACAGCGGCTGCATATCACAGTACTGGCAGGTCTGCGGGTAACGCTTCGGATCCACCGATGCCACGCCGGCGGCAAACTCGCGGGCTATGCGATCGAGATCCGCGCGCCAGGCTTCAACCAGTCCGGTCCACTGCGGATACTCCCGGCCGTGCCGCGTATCGGGCAGCGCCTTGATGCCGGGCAGCAGGTCGGCATCCCGCGCGAGACCGGCATACGCCATGCTTCCGGCGCGCACCTGGGCAAAGGCCACCGCCACGGCTTCGGGCTCGGCGCTGAGCAGATACAGCGGCAGCTGCGGCTCCTCGGGCCGCGCGCCGAGCATGTCGGCGGCACTCGCCTTGCCGGTCTTGTAGTCGAGGATGATGCGGCGGCCGTCGGCAGACTCGTCAACGCGATCCAGCCGTGTCCTGAACTGCAGCCCGCCAATGGCCATGTCGCGCTGGTCCTCGACAGCGAGCACCCTGAATCCGTCGCGTTTGCGGTCCTGATCGAGCCAGCTCCGGGCAAGGCCGATCAGGCGGCGCTTTTCGATTTCGGCAAAGCGTCCGTGCACGGTGGCGGGCCGCTCGCGCCGCAACCGCGCCATCGCGGCATCGGCTGCGCCCTCAAGCAGTGCCTGCAGCCCGGCCTCGTCGATGGCATGCAGGGCCTCGCTGTCACGCAGGACCTCCCAGACCCGGGCCAGCACCTGATGCACCAGGGTGCCGCGCTCCAGCGCGTCGAGTCCGGCATGGGGCGCAGCCGGCGCATCGGCCCGCAGGCGGTGGCGTGCCGCGGCCCGGAAAGGACAGGCCGACTGGTCCTTCAGCAATACGGTGCCGCCCGCCACGACCGTGCCGTCGATGGGCGGCAGCGGATCGTCGGCACGGCATTCGAGGCCGCCCAGCGCATGCACCGCATTGCGCAGATCCGAATATGCGGGGCTTTCGGGCGTGCCGGCAGGGATGTGCGCGATCAGCGCGCTTGCGCGCAACTCGCGCCCCTCTTCCTGCAGCGGATGGCTCAGCACCACTTCGCCGGCGGCCTCGCACCAGCGGGCCATTGCGGCGCGCGAAGCCGCGAGCGCTTCCGCTGCCGAGGATTGCGGCAAACCCGCATCGCGCTGAACGGCCAGGGGCAGGAACGGATTGGGGCGGTGCGGCTGCGGCCAGTGTTCGTCATCCAGCCCCATCACCCAC
>JAJTHX010000215.1 GCA_021300125.1 Betaproteobacteria bacterium
AGGCCGAAGGTGGCAGGGAACGGCGGCTTGAAGCGTGGCTGCCCCTTCTTGCCCTCGAGCGACTCGAGCAGCGCGGTCTCCTCGCCGCAGATGTACGCGCCGAACCCGTGGAACGCGTGCAGTTGGAACGAGAACGACGAGCCGAGGATGTCCCTGCCGAGGAAGCCCGCCGCGCGCGCCTCCTCGAGGGCGGCCTCGAAGCGCTCGTAGGACTCCCAGATCTCGCCGTGGATGTAGTTGTAGCCCACGGTGATGCCCATCGCATAACCGCCGATGATCATGCCCTCGATCAGGATGTGCGGGTTGTAACGCAGGATGTCGCGGTCCTTGAATGTGCCCGGCTCGCCTTCGTCCGAGTTGCACACCAGGTATTTCTGGCCCGGGAACTGGCGCGGCATGAAGCTCCACTTCAGCCCGGTCGGGAAGCCCGCGCCGCCGCGGCCGCGCAGCGCCGATTTCTTCAGCTCGTTGACGACGTTCTCGGGCGGAATCTTTTCCGCGAGGATCTTCCTCAGCGCGGAATAGCCGCCGCGCGCCTCATAGTCCTTCAGCCGCCAGTTGGCGCCGTTGACCCCTTTCAGGATCACCGCGTCGGGACCGAACACGTCACCGGCAAACGGGGGAATCGGCAGGCCCATTACTTGAGTTCCTTCAGCAACTGGTCGATCTTCTCGGGGCTCATCGCGCACAGCATGGTCTTGTTGTTCTGCAGCAGCACCGGCGCGTCGCCGCAGGCGCCCATGCACTCGCCTTCCTTCAGCGTGATGCGGCCGTCGGCGGTGGTCTCGTTGAAGCCGATGCCGAGCACCTTCTTCAGGTGTTCGGCGGCATGGGTCGCGCCCTGCAGCGCGCAGGGCAGGTTGGTGCACACCGTCAGCTTGTACTTGCCGACGGGTTTGAGGTCATACATGGTGTAGAAGCTGGCGACCTCGTAGACGGCGACCGGCGGCATGCCGAGCACCTGCGCCACGGCATCCATGGTCTCGGTCGAAAGCCAGCCCTTCTCGTCCTGGGCGATCGTCAGCGCGGCCATCACCGCCGAATCCTTGCGCTCGGGCGGATACTTGGCGACCGCCTTCTCGATCTTCGCCAGCGAATCGGCGGACAGCACCATGCGGGGCAACGGGGCGTTCATCGGTCACTCATCTCTCATTTACCGATCAATTTCGCCGAACACGATGTCCTGCGTACCGATGATCGCCACCACGTCGGCAATCATGTGGCCGCGCGCCATCTCGTCAAGGCCGGCAAGATGGGCAAAGCCCGGGGCACGGATCTTCAGGCGGTACGGCTTGTTGGCGCCGTCCGACACCAGGTAGATGCCGAACTCGCCCTTGGGATGCTCCACCGCCGCATAGGCCTCGCCCGGCGGCACATGCATGCCCTCGGTGAAGAGCTTGAAGTGGTGGATCAGCTCTTCCATGTTGGTCTTCATCGACACGCGCGACGGCGGCGCCACCTTGTGGCTGTCGGTCATCACCGGGCCCGGATTCTTGCGCAGCCAGTCCACGCACTGCCTGATGATGCGGTTGGACTGGCGCATCTCCTCGACGCGCACCAGATAGCGGTCGTAGCAGTCGCCATTGACGCCCACGGGCACGTCAAAGTCCATGCGGTCGTAGACCTCGTACGGCTGCTTCTTGCGCAGGTCCCAGGCAATGCCCGAGCCGCGCAGCATCGCGCCGGTGAAGCCCAGCTGCAGCGCGCGCTCCGGCGACACCACGCCGATGCCGACCGTGCGCTGCTTCCAGATGCGGTTGTCGGTGAGCAGGGTTTCGTACTCGTCGACGTAGGCCGGGAAGCGCCGGGTGAAATCCTCGATGAAATCGAGCAGCGAACCCTGGCGGTTCTCGTTCAGGTTCTTGATCGCCGCCGCGTTGTGGATGCGCGAAGCCGAATACTGCGGCATCGAGTCCGGCAGGTCGCGGTAAACGCCGCCCGGACGGTAGTAGGCCGCATGCATGCGCGCGCCCGACACCGCCTCGTACATGTCGAACAGGTCCTCACGCTCGCGGAAGCAGTAGAGGAAAATCGTCATCGCGCCGATGTCGAGGCCGTGGCAGCCCAGCCACAGCAGGTGGTTCAGCAGCCGCGTGATCTCGTCGAACATGACGCGGATGTACTGCGCCCGCTCCGGCACCTCGACGCCGAGCAGCTTCTCGATCGCCATCACATAGGCGTGCTCGTTGGCCATCATCGACACGTAGTCGAGGCGGTCCATGTACGGCACCGACTGGATGAAGGTCTTGTTCTCGGCCAGCTTCTCGGTCGCGCGGTGCAGCAGGCCGATGTGCGGGTCGGCGCGCTCGACCACCTCGCCGTCGAGCTCGAGCACCAGGCGCAGCACGCCGTGGGCCGCCGGATGCTGCGGCCCGAAATTCATCGTGTAGTTCTTGATCTCGGCCATTTTTAATTTACAGGATGGACAGGATTCACAGGATAAAAACCAGCGCTTGTTCAGGGGTTTTAATCCTGCACATACTGACTATCCTGTTCATTTCGCTGTTGATCTTTGCCATCTCAACCCTTGCGGAATCCCTCGGAGTCCGCGTAATTCTCCTCGCGCACGATGCGCGGCGTGATCACGCGCGGCTCGATCGTCACCGGCTGGTAGATCACCCGCTTCTGGTCCGGGTCGTAGCGCATCTCGACGTTGCCGGAGATCGGGAAATCCTTGCGGAAGGGATGGCCGACAAAGCCGTAGTCGGTGAGCAGTCGGCGCAGGTCGGGGTGGCCGGTGAACATGATGCCGTAGAGGTCGAAAGCCTCCCGTTCATACCAGTTGGCGCTCGACCACAGCGGCAGCACCGAGGGCAGCACCGGAAAATCGTCGTCGGGCGCAAAGCAGCGCAGGCGCAGCCGCAGGTTGTGCC
>JAJTHX010000092.1 GCA_021300125.1 Betaproteobacteria bacterium
CTTGGCGCGATCATTTCGCCGCCGGTGCTTGGTGCCGCAGCTTTCATCATCGCCGAGTTCCTGCGCGTGTCCTACCTCGAAGTAATCCAGATGGCGATCATCCCGACCATCCTGTATTACCTGTGCCTGTTCCTGATGGTCGAGTTCGATGCCCGCAAGTTCGGCGGCAGCAATGCCGTGATCGAAAATCCGCTGTCAGTGTGGCAGCTTGCGCGCACCTACTGGTTCCATTTCCTGTCGCTGGTGGCGATTGTCATCTACATGATGATGGGCTATTCCCCCACGGCCTCGGTGTTCTACGCCATCCTCACCGCTGCCGCGGTGAGTTTCCTGCACCGTGACTGCGCGCTGCTGCCGTATGACCTGTTCAGCGGAGCCGGTTCGCTGTGGCAGCGCATCGCCGATTCCCGGCTCACCCGGGCGCTGCGCGAGGGCACCGTCGGCATGCTCGCGGTGGGCGTGACCTGCGCGGGCGCCGGGATCATTGTCGGGGTGGTCACGCTCACCGGGCTCGGCCTCAAGTTCAGTTCCATCGTCATCGGCTATGCCGAGACCAGCGCATCCGGTGTTGTCGCGCTCCTGCAGGCCGTAGGCTTCAATGTCGGCGAGGCCCTGTTCCAGGACACGCGCCTCCTGTTCACCACCATCTTCACCGCGCTGATCGTATGGATCGTCGGCCTTGCGGTACCGGTCACCGCGTCCTACATCATCTGCGCGGTGGTGGCGGCACCCGCGCTGATCAAGCTCGGGGTGCCCGATTTTGCCGCCCACATGTTCATCTTTTACTACGCGGTGCTGTCCGAGGTGTCTCCGCCCACCGCGCTGTCGCCCTTCGCCGCCGCGGCAATCACCGGGGGCGACCCCTACCGCACCACCTTCCAGACCTGGAAATACACGCTGCCGGCCTTTGTGGTGCCTTTCATGTTCGTGCTCCAGCCCGAGGGCGCCGCGCTGCTGATGAAGATCCCCGCCGATGCCAGCTGGTGGACCGTGGTCTGGGTCACGCTGTCGGCGCTGGTCGGCATCGCTGCACTGGCCGCAGGCGCCGAAGGCTGGCTGTTCAAGCGCGCGGTCACGGCTGAACGCTGGCTGCTGGTGCTCGGCGGGCTGTGCATGGTCTACACCTCGCCGGTGACCGACGCCATCGGCCTGACGCTGATCGGCCTGGCGGTGGCAAGCCAGTTGTTAAGGCGCAGTCCTGCCGCAGTGGCCCAGCGGATGCAATGACCCAGGGTTTCGACGCACGCATCCGTACTCCTTTCGCGGTGCTCGGCGTGCGCGCGCCGGCGGACACGCTCGAGGAAATCGTCTACCTGCCGCCCGCCACCCCGGCCCTTGCGCCGCGCAGCGCCATTGCCAAGCGCGTGGCGCTGCAGTTGGAACGGTATCTTGACGATGCCGAATACCAATTCGAGCTGCCTCTGGCCCTGGCCGGCAGCGTCTTCCAGGTGAAGGTCTGGCGAGAGATCGCGCGGATTGCGCCGGGCAAGACCCGCAGCTACGGCGACATCGCGGCAAAGCTCGGCAGTGCGCCGCGGCCGGTGGGCGGCGCCTGCGGCCGCAACCCGGTGCCGCTGGTGGTGCCTTGCCACCGGGTGCTCGGGTCCGCAGGGCTCGGTGGTTTCATGGGCGGTCGCGACGATTTTCCGTTGAGCATCAAGCGCTGGCTGCTGTGCCATGAAGGTGTCCTCGCGCCAGCGCATTGACGAGTTTTGCGACGCGCTGTGGCTGGAGGACGGCCTCGCCCGCAACACGCTCGACAGCTACCGCCGCGACCTTGCCCAGTTCGCCGCATGGGCCGCCGCGCGCGGCATCGACGACCTGCTGGCCGCCGATCAGGGCGTGATCCAGGACTATCTGGCGCACAAGTTCCGCAACCATGCCCGCGCCAGCAGCGCCGCGCGCCTGCTCTCGAGCC
Source organism: Betaproteobacteria bacterium (assembly GCA_021300125.1). GTDB lineage: Bacteria > Pseudomonadota > Gammaproteobacteria > Burkholderiales > SG8-41. Next base: position 1,919 of record JAJTHX010000092.1, read on the forward strand.
TGAAGCGTTTCTATCGCCATGCGGTGCGCCAGAACCAGGTCGTTTGCGATCCGACACTGCACATTGCGGCGCCGAAGCTGCCGCGCTCGCTGCCCAAAAGCCTGACCGAATCCGATGTCGAACAGCTTCTGGCCGCACCCGCGGCGGACGAGCCGCTTGGCCTGCGCGACCGCGCTATGATCGAGTTGCTGTATGCCTGCGGTCTGCGTGTGTCGGAACTGGTGACGCTGCAGGTGCCACAGGTGAGCCGCGACATGGGGGTGGTGCGCGTGCTCGGCAAGGGCGCGAAGGAAAGGCTGGTGCCCCTGGGCGAGGAGGCGCTGGGCTGGCTCGAACGCTACCTGCGAGCAGGTCGACCGCAGATTCTCAATGGCAGGCCCTGCGACGCGCTGTTTGTCACCGCGCGCGCCGCCGCGATGACGCGGCAGGCATTCTGGCAGATGATCAAGCGTTACGCGCTGCAGGCCGGCATTTCCAAACCGATATCCCCGCACACGCTGCGCCACGCCTTCGCCACCCACCTACTCAACCATGGCGCCGACTTGCGCGTGGTGCAGCTGCTGCTAGGGCATGCCGACATTTCCACCACGCAGATTTACACCCATGTGGCACGCGAGCGCATGAAACAGCTGCACCAGCAGCATCACCCGCGCGGCTAGGGCGATGCGGCGGGCGAAACGGCTGCTAGGGAGGTTTGCCGCGCTCGATGGTGACGCCGAGTTTTTTGACGCCGGGCAGTGGTGAGAGCTTGGCGATGGTGATACGCAGCCAGGGCGCGCCGAAATCCACGGTCACGCGCTGCGCGATCGATTCGGCCGCGTGTTCGAGCAGGTCGAAGTGCCGCTCCGCGAACAGCCTGCGGATTTCGGCCACCACCTCGGCGTAATCAATGGTGTCCTCAATGCGGTCGCTGTGCGCCGCGTGTTCTCCGCGCAGTCCGATCTCGATGTCGAGCTCGATCATCTGCGCTGCCTCCCGCTCACGCGGATAGATGCCGATGCGGGTTTCGATGCGCAGCTCGCGGATGAAGATGGTGTCCATGGACGGAAGGGGGATGGGCGCTTGCGCTAGAATGGGCACGCAATTTTAACGCAGAGGTTCCAGCCTTGAGCCCGTGGATTTCCGCCGTCATCGCCTACCTGATCGGCTCGGTTTCTTTCGCCGTGGTGGTCAGCCGGCTCTACCGCCTGCCCGACCCGCGCCAGTACGGCTCCGGCAATCCGGGCGCGACCAATGTGCTGCGCAGCGGCCGCAAGTCGGCGGCGGTGCTGACGCTGTTCGGTGACAGTTTCAAGGGGTGGCTTGCGGTCTACGGCGCCACACACTGGTTCGGCGACGGTACCGACGTGACGCTGGCGCTGGCCGCGCTGGCGGCGATCCTCGGCCACCTGTATCCGCTGTTCCATGGCTTCAAGGGCGGCAAGGGTGTCGCCACCGCCCTCGGCGTGCTGCTCGGACTGAACTGGATCCTCGCCCTGGGCACGCTGACGACCTGGATCACCATTGCGGTGTTTTTCCGCTATTCATCGCTGGCCGCGCTGGTGTCGGCGGCTTTCGCCGCCTTCTTCGCGCTGATCCTCTACAACCCCGCCCACCCCTATGTGTGGGCGGTGGCCGCGGTCGCTGCGTTGCTGGTGTGGCGTCATCGCGGCAACATCGCCAACCTCGTCGCGGGCAAGGAACGCAGGCTCGGCGACAAGTCGGCCTGAGCGCCGCGGCGGACTTCAGGTCAGCGACGCGAGGTCCCAGCGCGGCTTCACGTTGAAACCATCCGGTACCCGGCCTTCGCCGCGCTGCAGGCGCAGCAGCCCGGCGAAGGCGATCATCGCACCATTGTCGGTGCACAGCTCAAAGGGGGGATAGAACACCCGGCAGCCGCGCGCCGCCGCTGCGGTATCCAGCCGCTCGCGCAGCCGCCGGTTGGCGCCCACGCCGCCGGCCACCACCAGTTGCGACAGATCGGTCCGCTCCAGCGCGGCCAGGGCCTTTGCCGCCAGCACTTCGGTGATGGCTTCCTGCAGTTCGGCCGCAAGGTCGGCACGCGCCTGTTCTCCGTCCAGTCCGCCACGCACCGCAGTCAGCACCGCGGTTTTCAGGCCGCTGAAGCTGAAATCGAGATTGCCGCTGCGCATCATCGGCCGCGGCAGGCTGCATCGACCGGGCTTGCCGGCAGCAGCGAGTGCCGCGACCGCGGGACCTCCGGGATAACCCAGTCCGAGCAGTTGCGCCGATTTGTCAAAAGCTTCGCCGGCGGCATCATCGAGGGTGTCACCGAGCAGTTCGTAATCGCCGACACCGCCCACACGCATCAGCTGGGTGTGGCCACCCGAGACCAGCAGCGCGACAAAGGGAAAGTCGGGCGTGGGCCGGGCCAGCAGTGGCGACAGCAGATGCCCCTCGAGGTGATGGATCGGCAGCGCCGGTTTGCCCAGCGCGTGGGCCAGGCTCGCGCCAAAACCCGCGCCCACCAGCAGCGCACCGGCGAGGCCGGGTCCCGCGGTATAGGCCACAGCGTCGATCGCGGCGAGCTTCACGCCGGCTCGCACCAGCACTTCGCGGCTGAGAGCGAGGGTGCGCCGTACATGGTCGCGCGAGGCCAGTTC
>JAJTHX010000182.1 GCA_021300125.1 Betaproteobacteria bacterium
CGGTTTTTCTCGCGCAGGGTCTTGATCAGGCCGTCGATGCCGTTCTTGGTCACCTCGGTGTTGAAGGTGCCCCGGTAGTTCTCGACCAGGCTGACGCCGCCGATCTTGACGTTGTAGACCTTCCAGCCTTCATCGGTCTTCTCCATGTCGTAATCCACCTGCACCGGCTCGCCAGAGCCGCGCACCAGCGAGCGCACGATGACGTCGGTGTCGGTGGGCGCCATCTTCAGCGGCCGGTACTCGATTTTCTGGTCCTTGAACAGGATCAGCGAGGCGGTGTAAGTCTGCACCAGCAGGGCGCGGAATTCGGCCACCAGCTGCTTGCGCTGCTCGGGCGTGGCCGCGCTCCAGTTGCGGCCGAGCGCGAGCCGGGTCATGCCGGCGAAATTGAAATGCGGCGCAATCTTGGTTTCGATCAGTTCGCGCGCCTTTCTCTGGTTGCCCGACTGCAGGTCCTTGTCGGTGCGCAGGATCTGCAGCACCTCATCGGTGACATTGCGTGCGAGCACATCGGGGGCCATCACCGCGCCTTGGGCAAAGACGGGCACAAGGCTGGACATGAAAAAAACAGTGAATGAAATCAAATACTTGTTCATTATCTTTGCTCTCGTTAAATGGAGGCCACCCCGGGTGGCAACTTCCAATCCTGCCTACTTCTTCCCGTCGCCGCCCTCGGCCGCCTTGTCGAACAGGAACTGGCTGATCAGTTTCTCCAGGACCACTGCCGACTGGGTGAGGCGGATGTTGTCGCCGGCCGCAAGCATCTTGTCGTCGCCGCCGCCCTCAAGGCCGATGTACTGCTCGCCGAGCAGGCCGGCGGTCAGGATCGAGGCCGTGGTGTCCTTCGGAAACTTGTAGCGCGACTCGATCGCCATCATCACCTTTGCGGTGAAGCGGTCGTTGTTGAAACTGATCGCGGTCACGCGGCCGACCACCACGCCGGCACTCTTGATTGCCGCGCGCGGCTTGAGTCCGCCGATGTTGTCGAAGTTGGCACTGATTTCATAAGTGTCGCCGCTGCCCATGGTCGACATGTTGCCGACCTTGAATGCGAGGATCACCATTCCGGCAATGCCCGCCACCACAAACAGCCCGACCCACAGATCCAGCATCGAACGTTGCATCAGACACCTCTACCGGTAAGCATGGCCGCCAGTTTACGCGGCACTGAACATGAACGAGGTCAGGATGAAATCCAGACCCAGAATCGCCAGCGATGACGTCACCACCGTGCGCGTGGTCGCGCCGGAGACACCCTCGGCAGTGGGCGGTGCGTCGTAGCCCTCGAACAGCGCGATCCAGGTCACCGCGATACCGAAGACAAAACTCTTGATCACGCCGTTCATCACGTCCTCGCGCACATCCACCGCGCTCTGCATCTGCGACCAGAACGACCCTTCGTCGACTCCGATCAGTACCACGCCGATGACATAGCCGCCGAAGACGCCCATCGCGCTGAACATTGCCGCCAGCAGCGGCATCGAGATCACCCCCGCCCAGAACCTCGGCGCGACCACCCGTGCGATCGGGTCCACCGCCATCATCTCCATCGCCGAGAGCTGCTCGGTCGCCTTCATCAGGCCGATCTCGGCGGTCATCGCCGAACCGGCGCGGCTGGCGAACAGCAGCGCCGACACCACCGGGCCCAGTTCACGTACCAGCGACAGGGCCACCAGCACGCCCAGCGCAGACTCGGAACCGTAGGTGGTTAGCGTCTGGTAACCCTGCAGGCCGAGCACCATGCCCACGAACAGGCCCGACACCAGGATGATGATCAGCGACAGCACGCCGGTATAGTAGAGCTCGCGCACGATCAGCCGCGGCCGCGCGAAACTGGTGCCGGAATGGGCGAGCGTGAGGCCGATGAAGCGGGTGGCATAACCCAGCCGCAGCACGGTGTCGATGGCATTGGCGCCGATGCGGCGCACCGACGGCAGGGAATGTCCGCTGACCGGGCTAGGCTGCACGTCGCCCTCCCATCCTGAGATCGGCGCCGTAATCGCGGGCCGGATACTGGTAGGCGACGGGACCTTCAGCCTCGCCGTGGACGAACTGCCGTACCAGCGGGTCGGTATTGGCGCGCAGTTCCTCCGGCGTGCCGTGCGCCATCATCCGGCCGTCGGACAGGTAATACACGTAATCGACCACATCGAGCGCCTCCTGCACATCGTGTGTCACCACCAGCGAGGTGGTGCCCAGGGTGTCGTTGAGGTCGCGCACCAGGTTGGCGATCACGCCCAGCGAGATCGGGTCCAGTCCGGTGAAGGGTTCGTCGTACATCATGATCATCGGGTCGAGCGCGATCGCGCGCGCCAGTGCGACGCGGCGAGCCATGCCGCCGGAGAGCTCGGCCGGCATCAGCCGGTGGGCGCCACGCAGGCCCACTGCGTTGAGCTTCATCATCACCAGGTCACGGATCATGCTCTCGGGGAGCCCGGTGTGCTCGCGCATCTGGAAAGCGACGTTGTCGAAAACCGACAGGTCGGTGAACAGGGCGCCGAACTGGAACAGCATGCCCATGCGCCGGCGCATGCGGTAGATGCCGGCGCTGTCGAGCTCGCTGGTGCACTGGCCGTTGACCCGCACTTCGCCCGTGGTCGGCTTCATCACGCCGCCGATCAGCCGCAGCAGCGTGGTCTTGCCGGAACCGCTGATGCCCATCAGCGCGACCACCTTGCCGCGCGGGATGCTCATGTTGATGCCGGTCAGGATCGGCCGCTGGCCATAGGCAAAACTGACGTCGCTGATCTCGATGAGGGTGGATGATGCGGTAGGCGCCACGGGGGGCTGCTCGCTTGAGTTGGTGCGAAGCGCGGATTTTAGCGGAGTTTGGGGGGTGAACCAAGCCGGCACGGCGCGGCTGACGCGGTGTTTACCCTGGCGGGTGTTTCCGCTAAGTTACGCCGCATGTCGCCGCCCGCCCTGCGCATCACCGCGCTCGCAAAATCCTATGGCAAGGCCCGGGCGCTTGGCGATCTCGACCTCGAAATCGCGCCCGGCGAATTCTTCGGCCTGGTTGGAGAAAACGGCGCGGGCAAGACCACGCTGATCAAGTGCGTGCTCGACTTCTGCGAGGCTGACGCCGGCCGCATCGAAATCTTCGGCACCGACCACCGCCGCACCGAATCACGCGCGCGCATCGCCTATCTGCCCGAGCGTTTCGTGCCGCCATACTATTTCTACGGTCGCGATTTCCTGCGCTACAGCAGCGAGTTGCACCGCCGGCCCTATGCCGAGGACGAGGCGCTGGCCGTTCTCGCCGCACTCGGACTGGATGCCGGCGCGCTGGGCAAACCGGTACGCGCCTATTCCAAGGGCATGACCCAGAAACTCGGCCTCGCCGCCTGCCTGCTCTCGGGCAAGGACCTCTACATCCTCGATGAGCCGACCAGCGGCCTCGACCCCAAGGCGCGCGCGCTGCTCAAGCACGAACTCAGGGCGCGGCACGCCATGGGCAGGACCGTGGTCATGACCAGCCACGCCCTGCCCGACGTCGGGGAAATGTGCACCCGCATGGCGGTGATCCATCGCGGCCGGCTGCGCTACGCCGGAACCCCCGACGCCTTTGCCGCCGAATACGGCGGTGGTTCGCTTGAAAACGCCTACCTGGAATGCATCAGCCGCGCCTGAGCGGGCCTTCTGGCACAATGCGGGATTATTTCCGCCACTTATTCAACCACTTATCGAGCCCCGCGCATGTCCACGCCGGCCCCTGAATCCGCCAAGCCGGAACTGATGATAGTCGACGACGACCCTGCGATCACCGACACCCTCGCCTATGTGCTGGGTTCCGATTTCGAGGTGATCGCAGCCGACTCACGCGCCCATGCACGCGCACTGCTGCGCCAGCGCGATCATCCGCCGCGGCTGGCGCTGGTTGACCTCGGACTGCCGCCGCGGCCACACCGCCCCGACGAAGGCTTCGAACTGATCGCCGAACTGGTCGCGATGTCGCCGGCGATGAAGATCCTCGTGCTCTCCGGCCAGAGCGACGAGTCCGATGCGCGGCATGCGCGCACGCTGGGCGCGATCGACTTCGTGGCCAAGCCGGCAGAGCCGGCACAACTGCTGCGCCTGCTGCGGCAGGCGCTTGAGGTGACCTCGGCCGAGAGCGGCGTCGATACCAGCGGGCTGATCGGCAAAAGCCCGCCGATGCTCAAGCTGCGGGAACAGCTGGCCCAGTTCGCCAATGCGCCCTTTCCGGTGCTGATCGAGGGCGAGTCCGGCACCGGCAAGGAACTGGTCGCACAGGCGCTGCACAAGCAAAGCAAGCGCGCAGGCAAGCCCTTCCTCGCCCTGAACTGCGCCGCAATCTCCCCGACCCTGGTCGAGCCCACCCTGTTCGGCTATGCCAAGGGCGCGTTCACCGGCGCCACCGCTGCACGCGCCGGCTATTTCGAGGAAGCCGTGGATTCGACGCTGTTCCTCGACGAAATCGGCGAGCTGCCGCTGGATCTGCAGGCGAAGCTGCTGCGCGTACTCGAGAACGGGGAATACCAGCGCGTCGGCGAAACCCAGAGCCGCGTCTCCAACGCGCGCATCGTCACAGCCACCAACCGCGACCTGCGCAGCGAAGTGCGCCACAGTCGCTTCCGGGCGGATCTTTATCACCGCCTGTCGGTGTTCACGGTGGAGGTGCCGGCGCTGCGCGATCTGGGTGAAGACAAGCTGCTGCTGCTTGACCATTTTCGCGAGTTTTACGCACGCCAGATCGACGCCCAGGCGGCTGAACTCGACCCCGAGGCGCTGCGGCTGTGGCTGCAATACCCCTTCCCGGGCAACGTGCGCGAACTGCGCAATATCGTGATACGGCTGTGCACCAAGCATGCCGGCATCCGCATCACGCCGGCACTGCTGCAGGCCGAATTCGACCGCGAGGTCGAGCCGCCCCTGGGCAGCGACTCGATGACCGACCAGAAAGTGCTGCTTGAGGCGGCTCAGCGGCAGATCGAGGCCGATCCCGATTTCCGCCTCGACGAGGTGCTGCGGCGCTGGGAATTGGGCTTCATCGAGGCAGCCCTGGCAATGACCAACGGCAACCTGTCACAGGCCGCCAAGCGGCTGGGCATCAACCGCACCACGCTCTACGGCCGCATGCAGAACCGGGACGAGGACGAAGGGACGCGATAGATGTACTACGAGCACTTCGGACTGAAGGAACCGCCGTTCCGGATCACGCCCAATACCGATTTTTTCTTCGGCGGCGGCAACCGCGGGCCGATCCTTGAAGCGCTGATCTACGCCATCAGCCAGGGTGAGGGCATTGTCAAGGTCACCGGCGAGGTGGGCAGCGGAAAGACCATGCTGTGCAGCATGCTGCAGACGCGCCTGCCGGAAAACGTCGAAACCATCTACCTTGCCAACCCCAGCGTCTTGCCGGAGGAGATTGTTCACGCCATCGCCTTCGAGCTGCAGCTCGACCTGCCGCGCGGCACCGGCCGGCTCTCGGTAATGCACGCCCTTCAGGATCACCTGCTCAAACGCCATGCAGAGGGCCGCCGCGTGGTGCTGTTCGTCGAGGAATCACAGGGCATGCCGATTGCGACACTGGAGGAAATCCGGCTGCTGTCGAATCTCGACACCAAATCCGACAAGCTGCTTCAGATCGTGCTCTTCGGCCAGCCCGAGCTGGACGAGAATCTGCGCGAGAACCAGATCCGCCAGTTGAAAGAACGGATCACCCACAGCTTCCGCCTCGAACCGCTGACCGTGGCGGAGACCCGCGAATACCTGATGTTCCGCATGCGCGCAGCCGGCTACCGCGGACCAGACCTGTTCAGCGACGCCATCGTGCGCGAAATCGCGCGCATCTCCGGTGGCCTCACCCGTCGCATCAACCTGATCGCCGACAAGGCCCTGCTTGCCGCCTTTGCCGACAACACCCACACCCTGCACCAGAAACACCTGGATGCCGCAGTGCGTGACAGCGAATTTGCGCGGGAGCCGGCAGGGGCTGCGGCCGCGCCGGCGCGGCCGCGCTGGCCGCTGGGTGCAGCGCTGGTGGTTGCAGGCATGGCAGCCGGCGCCGGTATTTATTCCTGGTGGATAAGCCGCGCAGCGGAATCCGTAGCCCCGGTGGCCGTCCCGGCGCCGGCGCCGGCTGCCACGGCGGCGCTGGTTGTTGCGCC
>JAJTHX010000323.1 GCA_021300125.1 Betaproteobacteria bacterium
GTGGCACCTGCACCGGCGCTCCGTCGCCGGCGGCTTTGCCGTGGGTCTGTTCGCCGGACTGATCCCGGGGCCGCTGCAGATCCTGGGCGGCGTGCTGCTGTCAATCCTGTTCAGGGTCAACCTGCCGGTGGCGGCAATCACCACGGTCTACACCAACCCGCTGACCATCGTGCCGCTGTATTTCGTCGCCTACCACTACGGTGCGCTGGTCTCCGGCGGCAACGGCCAGGATGCCGCGATCAGTCCGTTCAGCACCGAAGGCCTGTCATGGAGCGAATGGCTGCCGGCACTGTTCGACTGGATGGCCACGCTGGGCAAGCCGCTGGCCGTGGGACTGCCGCTGCTGGGTCTGACGCTGGCGGCGATCGGCTATCTGCTGGTGGACAACGCCTGGAAACTGTACGTGCGCCTCGCCTGGCGCAAACGCGGCCGGCGTCCGACAAAATGACCATGCCCGGCAAACGCCCTGCCTATTGGCCCCGCGCCACGCGCGCGCTGGGGGCCGCGGACCCGGTGATGGCCGGGCTGATCCGCCAGTACCGCGGGCTCACGCTGGCAAGCCGCGGCGATGCCTTCCAGACACTGGCCCGGTCCATCGTCGGCCAGCAGATTTCGGTAAAGGCCGCACAAAGCGTGTGGGACCGCTTTGTCGCCGAGGTCGGCGTGATGGAGCCTGCGCGCGTGCTGCGCAAATCCGCAGAACGGCTGCGTGGCTGCGGTCTTTCCGGGCAGAAGGTGAATTACCTGCGCGACCTCTCGGCACGTTTTGCCGGCGGCGCCATCGACGTCAGCCGCTGGCATGCCATGGATGACGAGGCGCTGATCGATGAACTGACCGAAGTCAAGGGCATCGGCCGCTGGACCGCAGAAATGTTTCTGATTTTTTACCTGACGCGTCCCGATGTGTTCCCGCTGGCCGACATCGGCCTGCAGCGGGCAATGGAACTGCATTACAACCGCGGGCGCAGGCTGTCCGAACGCCGCATCATCACGCTCGGCCGGCTGTGGTCGCCGTGGCGTTCGGTGGCCACCTGGTATCTGTGGCGCAGCCTTGACCCCATCCCTGTCGAATATTAAAAAATATTCATTTAAAACAATGAGTTATGGATAAACCCGCCGACAAGCCCGCAGCACCTGAAATACTGGCCCTGGATTACCCCGCATTCCTGGCGGCGTACCGCAACGGTGAAGTCATCGTCAATTTCGAACGCAAGGCCGCGGGCCGGTTTCTCAGTGCACGCATGCTGCTGCCGCTGTTCATGCTGCCCGTGCTCGGCATCGGGGTATCGCTGGCGCTGGTCGGCTGGCTGTGGTCGGGATTGGCGGTGATCGCGCTGGCCATGCTGCTGCCGCGCATCGTCAAGGGCGGCGCGCCGCATTTCCTGATGCAGCAGCTGCTCGAGGACGAAGGGCTGTACCGCGAGCTGGTTGCCGGAAACGTGATCGAATTGGTGAAACGGAACTGATCAGTCCGGTTTGAGCACGCCGTCTTCAAGTCTGAGGATGCGGTCGGCGCGTTCCGCGATGCGCGGGTCGTGGGTGACGATGACAAAGCTGGTGCGGGTCTCGCGGTTCAGCTGCAGCATCAGGTCGAACACGGTTTGCGCAGTACGGCGGTCGAGATTGCCGGTGGGTTCATCGGCCAGCACGCAGGCGGGTCTGGTCACCAGTGCCCGCGCCAGTGCCGCGCGCTGGCGTTCGCCGCCGGACAGCTCGCCCGGCGTATGGCCGAGGCGATGGCCGAGCCCGACTTTCTCCAGTATCCCGCGCGCCTGGCGCAGCGCCTCGTCTCGCGGCAAGCGACGGATGATCAGCGGCATCGCCACGTTTTCTTCCGCACTGAATTCCGGCAGCAGGTGGTGGAACTGGTAGACAAAGCCGAGGGCGCGGTTGCGCATCTCGCCGCGGCGCTTTTCACTTTGTCCGGCCAGCGGCTCGCCAAGGATGCGGATGTCACCGGCGTCTGCCGCATCCAGCCCGCCCAGCAAATGCAGCAGCGTGCTCTTGCCCGATCCCGAAGCGCCGACGATGGCGACGCGCTCGCCGGCCCGCACGTCGAGATCGACGCCGAGCAGCACCGGCACCGCATCCGCGCCCTGGCGGTAGGCCTTGCGCAGGCCTGAACAGAACAGGACCGGCGTATTGCCTGCATGACTCCCTGCATCACTCATAACGCAGGGCCTCTGCCGGATTGACCCTCGCCGCACGCCAGCTCGGATAGATCGTCGCCACCACCGCCAGTACAAAGGCCACCACCGCGGTGGTGATCACGTCGCCCGCCTGCAGCTGCGAAGGCAGGTCGGCGATCTGGTAGACGTCCTGCGGCATGAATTTCACCCGGAACAGGCGCTCGATGAAACCGACAATGCTGTCCACATTGAGCGCGCCGAGAATGCCGAAAACAATGCCGCAGGCCACGCCGACGGTGCCGATCAGCGTACCCTGCACCATGAATATGCGCATGATTTCGCCGGGTGAAGCGCCCATGGTGCGGAGGATCGCAATGTCGGCCTGCTTCTCCTTCACCACCATGAACAGGCTCGACACCATGTTAAAGGCGGCGATGGCGATGATGAAAAACAGCAGCAGCGACATCATGCGTTTTTCCAGCTCCACCGCACGGAAATAGGTCGAGTTGAACTGCGACCAGTCGGATACCGACACCTCCCGCGGCAGCATCCCCAGCAATTCACGCACCACGCTGCGCGCCTGCAGCAGGTCATCGAGGCGCAGGCGCACACCGCTCACCTGGCCATCCATCCGGTACAGGCGCTGCGCATCCTCGATGTGGATCACCGCCAGGCCGGCATCGATCTCGTAATGCCCGATCTCGAAGATGCCGGTTACCGTGAACTGGCGCAGCCGCGGCAACACCCCGGCCGGCGTCACCTGCCCCTGCGGTGCCACCAGCACGATGCGTTCGCCCAGGGTGACACCCAGTGCGCGCGCCAGCGGCGCACCGAGGGCCACGTTGTATTCCCCGGATTTCAGCGTATCGAGCGAACCCGATTTCATATGCGAGCCGATCTCACTGACCGTGGCCTCCTGCGCCGGCTCGATCCCGCGCAGGAAGGCGCCGCGAACATTGCCACCGCTGGTCAGCAGTCCCTGCGCCGAAACATAGGGGGCCGCGGCCTTGACCCGCGGGTGCTTCAGCGCGGCCTCGGCCACCTTACGCCAGTCGCGCAGCGACTCACCGAGCCCGGAAATCTGCACATGCGCAACCGCATTGAGCATGCGTGTGCGCACCTCGCGCTGGAATCCGTTGAACACCGAGAGCACGGTGATCAATACCGTCATGCCCAGCGCGATGCCGAGCACCGAAATCAGCGAAATCACCGAAATGAAACGGGTGCGCTGCCGCGAACGGGTATAGCGCAGGCCGACAAACAGCGGAAAGGAATGCCGCGGGGAAAGCATCAGAAGGGGTAACGGTGCAAAGGTGCAGTGTGCCACAAACGCCGGGCATGCCGCGCAGCACCTGCACATACCCGCAGCATCATCGGCCGCCGGGCTTCGCCTATAATCGGCACTGCCAATCTCCGTCTGCGATCGTGCAAGTCACCCTGCTGATTCCCGACCTGCTGCCGCCGCCCGGCGCGGAATCCATCGCCGGCGGGCAGGCGCCGCTGCTGCGCCGCCTGCTTGCGCGCGGCAACACCACCCGCTTTGCGCCGATCGCGACCGAACACTGGCTGTGCCGGGCCTTCGAAGTGGAGGCGCGCGGAGACTGGCCCGCGGCCCCGCTGACCGCGTTGCTCGACGGCCTGCCCGCCGAATCCGGCCACTGGCTTCGAGCCGATCCGATCCACCTGCAACTGCACCGCGACCGCATGGCAGTGCTGGCGGCACCGGCCCTGCAACTGTCACAAGATGAGGCGGACGCGCTGTGCTCGACGCTGAATGCGCATTTCCGCGACGACGCGCTGCGCATCGAAGCCCCGAGGCCATCACGCTGGTACCTGTCCAGCCCCGAAGGACCGGGGCAGACACCACCACCTTCAAGCGTGGCCGGCCGCGCGCTGCCGCGCGCGGCACTGCCCGCGCCCTGGCACCGCAGGCTGACCGAAATCCAGATGCTGCTGCACGAACACCCGGTCAACCGCGCGCGAGAGGCGCGCGGCAAGCCGGCGGTGAACAGCCTGCTGCTGTGGGGTCACGGCCACCGTCCCGCAGTGCCGGGCCGCCATTACGGTCAGGTCTGGAGCGGCGATGCCCTGGCCATCGCGCTGGCCGTGCAAAGCGGTGCCGAATGCGCAGACATCCCCGCTTCGGCCGCAGCCTGGCTCGAGAACAGCGCACAACACGCAGCGCAAGGCCACCATCTGGTTCATATCGAAGACGCCCACCTCGCCGCGCGCTACGGCGGTCCCGAGGCCTGGCTGGCTGCGCTGGAACGGCTGGAACGCGACTGGCTGGCGCCGCTGTGGTCGCGACTCGGACGCGGCATCAACGCCATCGACCTGGTGCTGCCGGGCGATGCCGAATGCCTGCGCGTGCGCGCAACACCGGCACACCGGCTGCGCTTCTGGCGGCGCGACACATGGCCCGCCTCCGCTTCGCCCCAATGACACCATGACCGGCATCATCATCCGCGCCGCGAATCCCGATGCGCAGTCGCGCCTGATCGGCGCCGGCGTCGACCCGCTGCTGGCCCGTCTCTACGCGGCGCGTGGCATCGCCAGCCCGGAACAGCTGCAACCCGAGCTATCGCGACTGCTCGCGCCCGACCTTCTGCTTCACAACCAGCGCATGGCGGCGCTGCTTGCCGATGCGATCAGCGCAGGCAACCGGCTGCTGATCGTCGCGGACTACGACGCCGACGGCGCCACCGCCTGCGCGGTGGGCCTGCGCGCGCTGCGCGGCTTCGGCGCGCAGGTCGATTATCTGGTGCCGAACCGGTTCGAATACGGCTACGGCCTGACGCCGGAAATCGTGCGCCTTGCCGCCACCCAGAAAAAACCCGACATCCTGATCACCGTCGACAACGGTATCGCCAGCGTCGAGGGCGTGGCCGAGGCCGCGCGGCTGGGCCTGGACGTTCTGGTCACCGACCACCATCTGCCCGGCGACGTGTTGCCGGCAGCGCGCTGCATCGTCAACCCCAACCAGCCGGGCTGCACCTTCCCGAGCAAGCACCTTGCCGGGGTCGGCGTCATGTTCTACCTGATGCTCGCACTGCGCGCCGAGCTGCGCCGCCGCGGCGCTTTCGGAGGGCGCAGCGAACCCCGGCTCGACACCCTGCTCGACCTGGTTGCGCTCGGCACCGTGGCCGACGTGGTGCGCCTCGACGACAACAACCGTATCCTTGTCCATCAGGGCCTGCAGCGCATGCGCGCCGGGCGCGCCCAGCCCGGCATCGCGGCCTTGTTCAATGCGGCCGGGCGCGACATCCGTCGCGCCAGTGCCTTCGACCTCGGCTACGTGGCCGGACCGAGGCTCAATGCCGCCGGCCGCCTGGACGACATGTCGCTGGGCATCGAATGCCTGGTCACCGACGACGCGCAGCGCGCCGCAGACATTGCACGCACGCTCGACCAGCTCAACCGCCAGCGCCGCGACATCGAATCGGACATGCAGGACAGCGCACTCGGCGCGATGCACAACATCGAGCCCGGGCACGCGCTGAGCCTGTTCGACGCGCAATGGCACCAGGGCGTGATCGGCATCCTCGCCTCGCGCCTGCGCGAACGCTTCCACCGCCCCACTTTCGCCTTCGCGCCGGCGGGCAACTGCGAGATCAAGGGCTCGGGCCGCTCCATTCCGGCACTGCATCTTCGCGACGCGCTCGACCTGGTGTCGAAGCGGCACCCGGGCCTGATCCTGCGCTTCGGCGGCCACGCCGCCGCTGCCGGGCTGTCGTTGCGCGAGACCGATTTCGCCGGCTTCCAGGAGGCCTTCGA
>JAJTHX010000420.1 GCA_021300125.1 Betaproteobacteria bacterium
CCGGCACCAGCGAGGCCAGCAGGTAATGCAGCGGCACCCCCACCAGCAGGCCGCACAAGAGCACCGGAAGGCGCCGTGTCAGCCGGGGTGCCAGCAGGGTCGCAGCCACCACCACCGCGGCCACCAGCAGGCTGCCGGGGCGGATCAGTGACGGATCAACCAAAACCGCAGACAGGCTGCGATTCGAGTCGACGCCCAGCGCCGGCACGATCTGGGAATAGATCAGCAGGAGCGCGATGCCGTTCATGAAGCCGGCGAGCACCGGATAGGGCACGAACTTGATCGCCCGTCCCAGCCGCAGCAGGCCGAAACCCGTCTGTAACAGCCCCGCCATGAACACCGCGATGAAGGCCAGGGTCAGAACCCGCGGTACATCCGGGCCATGCGGACCCTGCAGCGCGGGGTGGACGGCCAGTGCGGCAAGGATGCCCGCGAACACCACCGTCACCGCGGTGCGGGTGCCCATCACCTGGCAGGTGCCGGAAGGCATCACGCCCGAAACCACGCAACCCACGATGCAGCTGAGGATGCCGGCAATCACGCCGACCGGCGCCCAGTCCGGGCCCAGCGCAGCAAACGCGAGCAACCCCAGGCCCATCGCATGCGGTATCGCGATCAGTGTGGCCATCAGGCCGCCCAGCGCATCGCCCGGCAGGGGATGCAGCCACTGCACCCGCCAGCCACCCCCCGCAGCTGCGGCGGTCTCCGGTTTGTTCATGGATCCGTCAACCCCGATGATCGTGAGCCGGGCATTGCGGAAAATCCGCTGCAGCCGCTCCCCTGTTGGCATCGCAGTATATAGACTGAAGCGTCCGTTTTCGATCACCCGCAGCGGGGGTTGCGGAAAGAATCCGGCGCTGCCGGTTACACTGGGGCCTTTGTGAGACTGCGCCTGGAATGCCCATGATCATCAGCCGTATCACCGCCGCCGCGGAACACCTGAAACCGGCACGTGCCGCCGAGGCCTATGCCGGTCAGGAAAGCCTGACCTTCGTACGCTGCAGCGTGACCACCGACGACGGCCTCACCGGCCATGGCGTCACCGGCCGCTTCCTCTCAGCCGAGGTGGTGCAACTGCTCGAACACGGCTTCAACGCCACCGCCACCGGCCTCGATGCGCTGGACATCGAGGCGGTAACCGCTACGCTGGCGAAGAAATTCAACCCGCGGCAATGCACCGGCGTCTTTGTCTCGGCGATGTCCGCACTCGACCTCGCGCTGTGGGACCTCAAAGGCAGGCGGCTGGACCAGCCGGTGGCGAAACTGATCGGCGGCGCGCGCGGCGAAGTCGCCGCCTACGCCACTGTCGGCCTTCCGGCCTTCGGCGAAACCGAACTGGTGGAGGCCTGTACCGCGGCGCTGGCCCAAGGCTACTGCGGCGTGAAAATCCTCGTTGGTGCCGGACGCAGCCTCGACGAGGATGTCAGGCGCGTACGCGCCGTGCGCAAGTCAATCGGCAATGCCGCGCTGATGCTCGACGCCAACTGCGCCTTCAGCGTCGCCGAGGCCAAACGCCTGGCGACCCGGGTCGCGGACTGCGACATCGCTTTTTTCGAGGAACCGCTGCGCGGTAACGATCTCGCCGGGCTGGCCGAACTGCGCCGCGCGGTGGCAATGCCGCTGGCTTCGGGGCAGATGATCCAGTCGATGACCTGGTTCCGCGATGCGCTGGCGACCGGCGCGCTCGACATCCTGCAGCCGAATGCCGCGTTCTGCGGCGGCCTCTCGGCCATGCTGCGCGTGCTGGCGATGGCCGAGGCGCACGGGGTACCGGTCACCGGCGCCGGCGGTTTCGAGGCGGCCAGCCTGCCGGCGATGGCGGGGCACAACCACGGCGGCATGCTCGAGGTGCACGGCGCCCATGCCGCGCTACGGGCGCGCTTTGCAACACACCCGGAATGCCGGGCAGGCCGGCTGCAGGTGCCCGCGGCGCCGGGCCTCGGCTTCTCGCTGCAGGACTGAGAGCGGCCCGGGAGCCCTTCGCCCTATAATGCAACGATGCCGGCGCAAGACCGGCCCGGAGAATGTGCTTGACCGCTACCATTTCCGATCTTCCCGCGCGCCTGCCCGTGGTGATCCTGTTTGCCGAGACCCGCGGCTTCACCCGCACCTCGGCACTGCTCGAACCCGCGGTGGTGCTGCGCCAGGCCGAGGTGTTTTTCGAGCTCACCGCAGCCATCGTCGAGCGCAACGGCGGCACGGTACACAGCCGGCTCAATGACACGCTGATGGCCTGCTTCCGCGGAGACCGGCGCGCGCACGGGGCGGTGCAGAGCGCGCAGGAACTGCAACGCGATTTCGGCATGATTGAGGAGTGCTGGACGCGCGACTTCGGCATCCGTGCCGCGGTGGCGATCGGCCTTCATGCTGGCGACGCGGTGATCGGCGGCGGCCTCCACGCAGGGATTATCGGCGACAGCGTCAGCATCGCTGAACGCCTGCTGCACCGGGCACGCGCCGGGGAATTTGTGCTGTCGGCGCCGCTCTACCAGGCGCTCGGCGCCGATGCCGCAGCGCTAAAAGCCGAACCACTGCCGTCGCTGGAAATCACCCGCCGCGAGCCGATCCCGCTGCATGGCGTGCTGCTCGACACACGACTGGACTTCACCTGAACACCCCGTTTTGCACCTGCCTTCAGCCCACTGGATTCAACGGATTGTTTTCATATGACCGATCAAGCCGATAACCGCCGCTTCCCCCTGATACCCCTGGACCGATTGACGCCTGAACAGCAGGCACTGTCGGAGGCCATCAAATCAGGGCCACGCTCGAAACTCGCCAGCTCCGGCGCGTCCAAGCCGGGTCCGCTGGGCGGCCCCTTCAACGTCTGGCTGCGCAGCCCCGGCATCGGCAACCTGGTGCAGCAGCTGGGCGAGGAAATCCGCTTCCGCAGCTCGCTCTCGGGCAAGCTCAATGAACTGGCGATCCTGGTCACCGCGCGCAACTGGACTTCGCAGTATGAATGGGTGGCGCACCACAAGCTCGCGCTTGAAGGCGGGCTCAATCCGAAGATCGCCGAGGCCATCGCGCAGGGCCGCCGCCCCGAGGGCATGGATGCCGACGAGACGCTGGTCTATGAGTTCTCGACCGAGCTGCAGGCCTTCAAGGGGGTCAGCGATGCGATGTTTGCCCGCGCGGTGGCACGGTTCGGCGAGCGCGGCGTGGTCGACCTGATTTCAGTCAATGGCTTCTACGTGCTGGTATCGATGTGCCTGAACGTGGACCGCACGCCGGTGCCGCCGGGCACCCCGCTGCCGCTGCCGCCGCTGGGCTGATGATTTGGCGCTGATTTACGAGGCGCGATACTTCGTGCTGCGCACGCTCGACCAGCCGCATGTCTCGCGCGGCGACGGCGGCCATATCGTCATCGACCCCAAAATCGCGGTCGAGGATCGCACCCGGCTCACGCGCGAGCAGGCGATCGAACTGGTGAAGCTGACCATGGTCGGTGGCGAGGCGCTGAAGACCGTGCTCACCCGCCGCGGCATCGTCATCGGCCGCATCAATTACCAAGACAACGGCAACTGGCGTGCCGAACTGCATGTGCACATCTACGGGCGCGCGCTGGATGCAAAACGCCAGCCCTACGGCCGCGCCCTCGATTTCTGCGGCACACGCGAGGATTTCCGGCGCGAGATGGGCCAGCTCGAAGGGCTGGATGCGGAGGACATCAGCGCCTTGCGCGAAGAGATCGCGCGCCTGCTGGCCAGCGACAAGTACCGCGGCTTCTGAACCGCTGGCTGGCGCCCGCGCCCGCGTTCAGCCGGGCGTTGCACCCGAGGACTTGACCACCTCGCCCCACTTGCGGATTTCGAGCGGCATGATCTTCGCCAGCTCGTCGGGGGTGCCGGCGGTGACCTCGACGCCCTGGTCAGCGAGGCGCTTGGCGATTTCCGGCGTGCGTAGCGCCTTGGCAAAGCCTTCGTGGATGCGCAGCGCGGTTTCGCGCGGGATGCCGGCCGGCCCGAGCAGTGCATACCAGCCGCTGGTGTTGAAGCCTTTCACCGTCTCGCCGATCGCCTGCACGCCGGGCAGCGCAGCAGAGCGCTGTGCGCTGCACACGCCGATCGCGCGCAGACGGCCTGCCTCGATGAAGGGTTTAGCCGCGAGCAGCGTATTCACCTGGAACTGGACATGGCCGGCAACGAGGTCGGTGAGCGCCTGGCCGGCACCCTTGTAGGGAATGTTCAGCGCGTCGATCCCAGCCATGGTCTTCAGCATCTCGACCGCGAGGTAGGCCGAATTGCCAGCGGCGGTACCGGCGGTGAGCTGGCCCGGGCGGGCCTTCGCCAGCGCGATGAACTCCTTGACGTTTTTCACCGGCAGCGAAGGATGCACGACGAGCACCGTGGTGGTCAGTCCGAGCTGGCTGATCATGGTGAAGTCCTTCACCGGATCAAAGGGCACCTTCCTGTAAAGCGTCGGATTGATCGCGTGCGGCGTGGTGGCGATGACCAGGGTATGGCCATCAGGTGCGGAACGGGCGACGTATTCGGTGCCGATCATGGTCGCGCCACCGGCGCGGTTTTCGATGACGATCTGCTGGCCGAACTGCCTGTTCAGGTCTGGCGCCAGCAGGCGCGCCAGAATGTCGGTGCCACCGCCGGGTGCGGCTGGCACCACGATGCGCACTGGCTTCGAGGGAAAAGGTTGTGCCAGGGCGGGGCCCGGCACCGCCAGCACCAGACTGGTCAGGCCAGCGCCAAGCAGGCGCAGTGTCATCGATTGCGTTTTCATGACGAATATGATCCCCCTGAAATGTTGCAGCATGGTGTCGACGCTTACTCGGCCTGGATGCCGGCCTCGCGTATCACCCTCGCCCACTTGCTCATCTGGCTGTTGAAAAACACCGTGAACTCGGCCTGGCTGTCGCCGACGGCATCTGCCCCCTGCAGGCGCAGCTGCTCACGGGTCTCGGGCGTATTGACGATGCGCGCCATCTCGGCGTTGAGCTTGGCCATGACCGGCCCCGGCACGCCGGCGGGTGCTGCCACGCCGTAGAAAGATACCGCCTCAAACCCGGGCAGCGTCTCGGCGATCGCGGGTACATCAGGCAGCGTCGCGGTGCGCTTGGGCGAACTCACGCCCAGCGCGCGCAGCTTGCCGGCCTTCACGTGCGGCAGCGTCGGCAAAATGGTGCCGAACATCCAGTTGACGCGGCCGGCAAGCAGGTCGATCGTCGCCGGGCTGGCGCCCTTGTACGGCACATGGGTCATCTTCACGCCCCCCATCAGCCCCAGCAGTTCCGCCGCAAGGTGCGTGGTCGAGCCGCTGCCGCCGGAGGCGAAGATGACCCCGCCCGGCTTGGCCTTGGCCAGCGCGAGCAGCTGCGCGATGTTGTTTGCCGCAAGCGCGGGATGGGTCACCAGCAGATTGGGCGAAAATGCAAGATTGATGAGGGGCACCAGATCCTTCGCCGTGTTGAAGGGCAGCTTTTTCTGCAGCACCGGGTTCACCGCGGTGCTCAGCGACACCATCAGCAGGGTGTGCCCGTCGGCGGGCGCGCGCACCGCAAGTTCGGTACCGATCACGGTGCCGGCGCCGGGACGGTTGTCCACCACCACGCTCTGGCCCCAGGACTCGGTGAGCTTCAGCCCGACCATCCGCGCCAGCAGGTCGTTGGGACCCTGCGGTGCGAAAGGCACGATCATGCGAATCGGCCGGCTCGGGAACCCGGGGGCAGGGTCAGCGGCTTTCGCGGCCGCGGCCTGCGCTGCGCTGGCAGCGAACAGCGCGGCCGCCAGCCGCAGGATCCAGGGGAGTGTCCTGTTGATCGTGTTCATGCCTGTGCTTTCTTGTCGTACACGGTTTTGGGCAGGATGCGGTAGTTGGCGCTGGCCCGGCAGGCCAGCGCGCCATCCTCGCCATGGACCTCGGCCTCGGTGAACATCACGCTGCGCCCGCGCTTGACCACACTGCCCTTGCAAATGATCTCGCCCTTGGCCGGCGCGAGGTAGTTCAGCGTCATGGTCATCGTTGCCACGCCCAGCTCGCGCTCCACCAGCGAGCGCACGGCCTGGGACATCGCGGCATCGATGATCGCTGCGACGGTGCCGCCATGCACCTCGCCCCGGCTGTTGCCGAGGTGGGGCTGGAAAGCCAGACGCACCTGCGAACGGCCGTCCTCAAGGTGATCGAGTGTGAAGCCAAGGTGGATGTACAGCGGCACTGTGGAACGCCACTGCGGCTGCGGTAGGGCGCGGTCGGTCATCGCGGAAAGCCGGTCATGGGGTGAACGTGGAGGCGATGTTACACCGGCTCGCCCCTTGAGTCGGCGCCCCGGCAGGCTCATCATGTCGTGGCCCATCCAAAGGAGAGCCTGCATGAAAGTCAAACGCATCGAACATGTCGGCATCGTCGTGCGCGACGTCGAGGCCAGCCGCAAGCTGTGGGAGGGCTGCTTCGGCATCCCGCTCGCCGGAACCGAGGACAACGCCACGCGCCGTCTGGCGCTGTATCCCGTCGGGGATTCCATGGTCGAGCTGATCGCCGGCCTGACACCCGACAGCAAGCAGGCGAAATTGATCGCCGCAGGCAAGGGTGGCCTCAATCATGTCTGCCTCGAAGTCGAGAACATCGACGAGGCGCTGGCCGAACTCAAGGCCAAGGGCATCCCGCTGCTCGATGAAGTGCCGCGCATCGGCCATGCCGGCTGCCGGATCGCCTTCCTCGATCCCGCAGCCACCGAAAACTGCCTGATCGAACTGGCAGAGCTTCCCGCGGGCAGTGCGGGACACTAGCCGGCGAGTCCCCGCCGCAACAGTTCAGCCACCGCGTCATTGAGCGGCTGGCCGCTGCGTTCGGCATGGTCGCGCACCTGCGCGACCAGTTCCTGATTGAGCTTCACGGCAAATGGCACCAGTCCGGCGGCCTGGTCGAGCCGGCGCTGCTCGCGGCGGTCCAGCGACGCACTGCCGTCCAGTCCACCAGGGCGGGCGGCCTTGCGTGTGGCATCGAGCAGGCGCTCGGCCTTGCGCTTGTGCAATTCCGTGAATTTCATCGCCATCTTCTGGGCTCCTGCAGGAAGCAGACGTAAAAAAGCCGCGCAGGTGCGCGGCTCCGTGCATCGCTTGGGGTTTACTGCGGCTGCTGCTGGCCACCGCCACCACCACCGCCGCCGCGGCGCTTGCCGGGGCGCTTGTGGAATTTCTTGCCACCCGGATTCTTGTTCTGCGGACGGTTGTTATTGTTGTTGCCGATGCCGCCCATCTTCGGCGTGTTGCCGCCGGGCATGACACCAATGCCGCGGCGCTGCTGGTTGGGGTCGGGACCGCCGGTGCGATTGCCGGAGGCGAGCGTGATTTCCAGTTCGTTCAACTCGTCCCACTCGGCATCGGTACGGTTGCGGTCAGGAATGGCCAGCAGCTCCTGCATGCGCTGGCGGGGCGAAATCGGTGGCGAAGGCGGTTGGGAGTCGTTCATGTAGGGCATTATCGCACCGAACCAGCCAACCTTCAATGAAAACAAGGGCTTAGCTGCAAGACCCGGTCGCCGGGTTGCGCCAAGCCCTTGATTTTTCAGGATCTCGCCGATGCCTCAGCGCAGCGACTGGGCCACCAGCGCATGCAGCAATTGGCGGTGGTAGTAGCGAATGGGCCCCGGGGCGTGGGCCATGAATACCACCACCAGTCCTTCGGCGGGGTCCACCCAGAAATAAGTGCCGGTGGAACCGGCCCAGTGAAATTCGCCGGCACTGGAAGGCATGCCGCCGCGCCCCGGGCTGCGCCGCACCGCGACCGCGAGGCCGAAGCCGTAGCCACGGATGTTGGGGTAATCGTTAAGGGCGGAGTGATCGACCTCGGGGCCGAGGTGATCGCTGGTCATGAACTCGACCATCTTGCGCGACAGCAGCCGCACACCGTCGAGTTCGCCGCCATTGGCCAGCATCTGTGCAAAGCGCAGATAGTCGCCGGCCGTGGACACCGCGCAGCCGCCACCGCAGTCGAAGCGGTGCGGCACGGTGCCGTCACGCAGCTTCTGTACTTCGCCACTGACAGGGTCGCGCGGCAGGGTCTTGGCGTAGCGCGACACGTCTTGCGCAGGGACCGTGAACGCGGTGTCGCGCATGCCCAGGGGCCGAAACAGCCGCTCGTCGAGAAACTGCGACAGCCGCTGCCCGGTTACCGCCTCGATGACCAGCCCGAGGACGTCCAGCCCAAAGCTGTATTCCCATTTCGATCCAGGCTGGTAGTGCAGCGGCAGGCGCGCCAGTTCGTCGAGAAACTCGCTGCCGTTCCAGCGCGTTGAGGCGACGTCGGAAGAAAAGGGGTAGCGTCCGTAGATTGCTTTCTCGCCGCGGCCATAGCTCAACCCCGCGGTGTGGCGCATCAGGTCCTCGATCGTCATTTCCCGCCGCAAGGCTTCGGTAGGATCGCCGGCAGCGCCATCGCATTGCGGCGGGTTGACCCGCATCGCGGCCAGCTGCGGCAGGTAACGTCGCACCGGCTCATTGACGGCGAGGCGCCCCTCCTCGCACAGCATCAGCGCCGCAACAGCCACCATCGGCTTGGTCATTGAGGCAATGCTGAACAGGGCATCCACAGGCATCGGCTTCGCGCTCCCGGGATCGAGATGGCCGTGTGTCTCGCACAGTGCCAGACGTCCGCGGCGGGCGATCATCAGCACCGCGCCTGGCAGCGCGCCACGCGCAACCTCGCCTTCGATCGCGGCGCCGATGCGCAGCAGCCTCGCGGCGACAAAACCGAGGGTATCCGCGGCGGCGGGCGGCAGCGGGGGCGTCCATCCTTGCTTGTTCATGGCGATCAGGCTCTAGTAATTCGGGGGAA
>JAJTHX010000407.1 GCA_021300125.1 Betaproteobacteria bacterium
GGCAGGGGATGCGGCCGCGGCTCAGTCCAGCAGCGCAAAAAAACTGTCCGCAAAGTCTTTGCGGTAACGATCCGTCACCGGCCGCACGGCCTCGGCAAAGGCGCGGTGCTCCGCCGTCGTCAGCCGCACGACTTCGTTCTGCGCCGGGTCCAGGCGCTTCAGCATTTCCGCATCTTCAGCCGCCGCGAGCTGGCGCTGCAGCACGGTGGCCTCATGCGCGGCGATGTCCACGGCGCGCTGCACCTGCTCAGGCCAGGATTCGTATTGCGCACGGTTGGCCATCAGGCAGGCGACGCCGTAGACATGGCCGGAGAGGGTGATGTGGCGGTGGTGCTTGTGGATGTCGAAGTTGACGATGTTGGTCAGCGGGTTGTCCTGGCCGTCGAAGCGGTCGCCGCCGATCTGCTCGACGAAGATCTTGATGTCTTCAAGGATCGGTTCCATGCCGAGCAGGCGCAGTGATTCGGCCTGCAGCTCGCTCATCTGGATGCGGATGCGGATGCCCTTGCAGTCGGCCGGGGTGCGGACGGGCCGCAGCTTGTTGCTGAAATGGCGGAAGCCGTTGTCCCAGTACGCGAGCAGGCGGAAGGGCGACTGCTGCGATGTTTTTTGTTGCAGCGACTGCCCGAGCTTGCCGTCGAGCACCCGATAGGCCGCATCGCGGTCGGGGAACAGGAAGGGCAGGTCAAACAGGCCCAGCTCCGGCACCCATTTCGCGAAGCGCAGCGAGGAGATGTAGCAGGCCGAGAGTTCGCCGCGCTCGACCATGCCCGGCAGGTCGCCGGACTTGTGGCCCAGCGCCAGCACGTCGGGCACGAATTCGAAACGCACCGCATCGCCGGCCTCGCGCTGCAGCACCTCGCCAAAGCGCTGGCAGGCGCGGGTGTGGATGGAGGCGGGTTTCTGGTAGCCGCCGAGGCGGAAGGTGACGGGGGCCATCGGGGATCCTTTAAGGTAGTTTAGAGCAGGCCGCTGATCAGCCCGAGGGAGACCGTGAACAGCAGCAGTGCCACCAGCTTGCGGATGGTGGGCATGGTGGCCTTGTGCAGAAAGCGCTTGCCGATGACCGAGCCCGCCAGCGCGGCGAGCACGGCAGCGGCGAGCAGGCCGTAGTCGAATTCGGCGTGGTGTTGCCCGATCAGCTGCGCATACATCGCCAGCCGCGACAGGTCGATGAAAAAGGCGACGGCTGCGCCGGTGGCAACGTAGGCGGCCTTGTCGAGCCCGGCGTTGAGCAGGAAGGCCGAGCGCAGCGCGCCCTGCAGGCCGGCGAGTCCGCCGAAAAAGCCGCAGATCAGGCCGCCGGGGATCTGCCAGCGCTGCGGAAATCCGCGACGGCCGGCCGTCGGCCGCAATTCGGCCAGCGCAAACACCAGCAGCAGCACGCCGATCACCAGCTGCGGCGGGGTGACCGACACCGCGCGGCCGAACAGCGTGTAGTCGATGCGCCAGCCGCTGCCGGCCAGCTGCACCAGCAGCCAGGCGCCGGCCAGCGCGCCGAGCGCGGCGGTCAGGCCGAAGCGCAGCGCCACACCGCGGTCGATGTGCCGGTGCACCAGACCGAGCTTGAACACGCCGTTCACGAAATGGACGATGGCGGTCAGCGCGACGGCTTTTTCAATCGCGAAAAACACCGCGAAGGCGGGCAGCAGCAGGGTGCCCAGGCCGAAGCCGGAAAAAAAGGTCAGTAGCGAGGCCAGTGCGGCCACCGAGCAGATGATCAGGTAGGTCATGGCGTGTGAGCAGAGCATGAACGGCCGCTGCGGGCAAGTACGCAGTGGCGGGGGCTATAGGCAAGGGGCGGTCGGTATGTCACAGTAAGGCTTCACAAGAATGATCCGCATCGTGTCCGGATCATGAACTGCAGCAGGAGGAGCCCCATGAAACTCAACGGCGTACACCACATCAACATCGGCTGCCGCGAAAGCGATCTGCCGGCGATCGAGAAGTTTTACACCGAGGCGCTCGGCCTCAAGGTTGGCTACCGGCCGAATTTTCCCTCGGGCGGCATCTGGCTCTATTGCGGCGACCATCCGCTGGTGCATGTGGTGACGCGCTTCAAGGCGGACTGGACCGGCGTGGACGAGTCGCGCAGCAGCTACGATCACACCGCCTACGCGGTGCAGGGCGTGCAGGATTTCCGCGACCGTTTCAAGAAACTGGGCATCGAATACGAAGAGCAGAACGTGCCCAACGCCGGGTTCCAGATGTTCCTGCGCGATCCGGTCGGCAACAAGGTCGAGCTGAATTTCCCCAACGAGGAGACGCCGGATGACGTCGAGACCGGCCGCCTGTCCTCGATGCAATTTCCTGAGCATGCCAAGCCGCGCACGGCCAAGGCTTGAGGTTGTTCATAAGTAATTGATTTTATTGAAATAATTACGCAGCCCCTGCGGCCCGCGTGGTGCTTCGATGAAACTGCTTGAACTGGCGCGCGTGGTGCGCAGCAAGAACGCCGGCCCCACCACGCTGACCATCGACCTGATGTTCAACGACGAGTCAGGCTATCACCGCGCCTGCGCCGCTGCGGCGCTGCAGCCGGCGGCGATCGCCGCGCTCTACGGCCTCGAGCCTGCCCAGGTT
Source organism: Betaproteobacteria bacterium (assembly GCA_021300125.1). GTDB lineage: Bacteria > Pseudomonadota > Gammaproteobacteria > Burkholderiales > SG8-41. The sequence continues at coordinate 2,584 of JAJTHX010000407.1, forward strand.
GAAGTCATTCCCTATCCGCCGGCGCAGGCGATCAAGATCGTGATGGACCGCGCCATCGTCGCCGGCACGCCGGGTGACCGCGATGTCTACGGCGCGCAGCAGCACGGTCCGCTGCTCGGCATCCGTTTATGAATCACCTTGAACGTCTGCGCGCACAGCTTGTTGCCGGCGGCAAGCGCCAGCCGCTACGCGCACTGGCGGCCTCCGGCCAGCTTGGCTATGGCATCCCGGAGGCGGCGCTGGAAGAGGGACTCAAGCGCCAGCCGCATTTCATCGGCTGCGACATGGGCTCGGTCGATCCCGGTCCGTACTACCTCGGCAGCGGGCAGATGGCGACCAGCGAGGCGATCACCCGCGACGATCTGGCCAAGGTGCTGCGCGCGGCGCGTTCGATCCAGGCGCCGCTGCTGCTGGGCACGGCAGGCACCGCGGGCGCAGCACCCCACCTCGACGCGACGCTGGCGATGGTGCGCGATATCGCGCGCCGCGAGGGGCTGCGTTTCCGCCTCGCGTCGATCCGCGCCGACATGCCGCGTGACCTGCTCAAGGCGGCGGTGCGCGCGGGCCGTACCCGGCCGCTGGGCGCCATCGCAGCGCTGCGCGAAGCGGAGATCGATGGTGCCGCGCAGATCGTCGGCCAGATGGGCATTGAAGCCTTCCAGCGCGCACTGGAAGCCGGCGCCGATGTGGTGATTGCCGGCCGCGCCTGCGACACCGCGGTGTTCGCGGCGATTCCGGCGGCGCTGGGTTATCAGCTGGGGCCGGCGATGCACATGGCCAAGATCATCGAGTGCTGCTCGATCTGCACCACGCCGGGCGGGCGAGATGCGCTGATGGGCACGCTGGATGATGCGGGCTTTTCCATCGACAGCATGAACCCGATCCGCCACGCAACACCGATGTCGGTGGCGGCGCACAGCCTCTACGAGCAGGGCGATCCGTATCGCGTGCACGAACCCGAAGGCACGCTGCATACCGACACGGCGCGCTACGAGCCGCTGGATGAACACCGCTGCCGCGTCAGCGGCGCGCGCTGGGAACCGGCCGCGCAGTTCACGGTGAAAATCGAGGGGGCGACCCGTGTCGGCGAACGAGCGGTGCTGCTCGCCGGCTGCGGCGATCCGCGCGCCATCGCGGCGATGCCGGACATCCTTGCCAACGTCGAGAAGACGGTGCGCGAACTGGTCACGCCTTCGGTCAGCGGGCCGTTTGCGGTGTATCCGAAGATCTATGGTCTCAACGGCGTCACCGCCTGGCCATCACCGGCCGAGCCGCTGCCGCGCGAGGTGTTCGTGCTGGTGGAGGTCATTGCCGCCACCGCCGCCGATGCCAAGTCGGTGGCCACCGTGTTCAAGCAATACCTGCTGCACAACGGTTTTCCGGGGCGCATTTCCACCGGTGGCAACCTGTCGTTTCCGTTCACGCCGCCCGAAGTGATGGCCGGCACCGCCTACCGCTTCAGCGCCTACCACGTGGTCGAGGTGGATGCGCTGGCGCCGCTGTTTCCGGTGACGGTCGAGGCGTTGTAAAAGCCGGGTCAAAGGCGAATTAACAGGATGGACAGGATTTGCAGGATAAAACCACATGCGAGGAACAGGTGTGATGCATAACAAACTGATCAAGGTGCTGCTGGCCGGACTGCTGGCCGTATCGCCGGCGATGGCGACGGCGTCGGAAGTGTTTCCGGCACGCGCGGTGCGCTGGGTGGTGCCGCTCACGCCGGGCGCCTCGAATGACGTGATCGCGCGGCTGCTGGCGAACAAGCTCACCGAGATCTGGGGCCAGCAGGTGCTGATCGACAACCGCGGCGGCGCCGGCGGCATGCTCGGCGCCGACATCGTGGCCAAGGCGCTGCCCAATGGCTATACCATGCTGATGGCCAATCCCGGCGCCAATGCGATCAATTTCGCGCTGCGCACCAAGACGCCGTACCGCGCCGAGGACTTTGCCGCGGTGAGCCTGCTCGGCTGGTCGCCGATCCTGCTGGTGGTGAGCGCGGGCTTTCCCGCCAACAACGTCAAGGATATCATCGCAATGGCGAAGTCGCGGCCGGGCAAGCTCTCGGCCGGCTCTTCGGGCACCGGCGGCAGCAGCCACCTCGCGCTGGAGTTTTTCAAGATGCTGGCCGGCGTGGACATCCTGCATGTGCCGTACAAGGGCGCATCGCCGGCGATCGTGGACATGATGGCCGGGCAGCTGCAGCTGATCTTCACCACCTCGGCCACTGCCGCACCGCTGGTCAATGCCGGCAAGCTTAAGGTGCTGGCTACCGCGGGTGATCAGCGTCTTTCCCTGTATCCCAGCGTGCCGACCACCGCCGAGCAGGGCCTGCCCGGGTACGATGTGCTGATCTGGTTCGGTGTCACGGTGCCCGCGGCCACGCCGAAAGCGACGATCCAGCGCCTGAATGCCGGTTTCGAGAAGGCCCTGCAGTCCGCGGACGTGCGCGAACGGCTGGCCGCCATCGGCGTGCAGCCCCAGGGTGGACCGCCGGAGCGTTTTGCGCGCTTTCTGGTCGAGGAAGTCGAGAGATGGAGCAAGGTGGTGAAGGCCGCCAACGTCAAAGCAGAGTAGTGGCCCTGGCGGCGGGGCGCGGTAAACTCGCGCCTTTGTTTTTTCATTCAAAGGAACTCTCGTGAAACTGGTGACATTCATCGCCGACAGCCGGGTGCGCCCCGGCGTGGTGGACGGCGACCATGTGGTTGACCTTGCCGCAGCCGGACTGCCGGTGGACGATCATGGCGACCTGATGCCCATCGTGCGCGGCGGTGACGCCATGCTCGAGCGCGTGCGCGCCGCCATCAGCAGCCCGACCCGGCGCGCCCTGCCGCTGGAAGAGGTGCGTCTTGCCGCGCCGCTGCTCGCGCCCTCGAAAATCGTTGCAGTGGGCCTGAACTACATCGATCACTGCAAGGAAGCCAACCTGCCGGTGCCGGGCGAGCCGGTGCTGTTCACCAAGTGGCCGAACTCGATCACCGGGCCGTACGACGAGCTGCACTGGCCGCAAGGGGTGACGAAAGAGGTGGATTACGAGGTCGAACTCGGCGTGGTGATCGGCCGCCGCGGCCGCAACATCAGTGAAAAGGATGCGCTCGATTATGTCTGCGGCTACACCGTGGTCAACGATGTGTCCGCGCGAGACCTGCAGTTCGCCAACGCCAAGCAGTGGGACCGCGGCAAGTCGCTCGACACCTTCTGTCCCTGGGGGCCGTGGATCGTGACCCGCGACGAAATCGACAATCCGCACGACCTTGAGGTGCGTACCATACTCAATGGCAAGGAAATGCAGAAGTCGAACACGAAAAACCTGATCTTCAACATCAACCAGATCATCGCCTATGCCTCGCAGGGAACGACGCTGATGCCGGGCGACCTGATTCCGACGGGCACCCCCTTCGGTGTCGGGTTCTCGCGCACGCCACCGGTGTTCCTGCAGCACGGCGATGTCTGCGAGTGCAGCGTCGAGAAGATCGGCAGTATTCGCAACACAGTCAACTTGGCAAGGTCAATCTGAAATAGACGCCGCCACATCGCGGCGCGGAGGAGAACGCAGCATGCGCAATACCCTGATCGCA
>JAJTHX010000310.1 GCA_021300125.1 Betaproteobacteria bacterium
GAGATCCTCGACCACCTTGGTGACGGCCAGATCGATGCCGCGCTTCAGATCCATCGGGTTCATGCCGGCGGCAACAAACTTCATGCCTTCCTGCACGATCGACTGCGCGAGCACGGTGGCGGTGGTGGTGCCGTCACCGGCGGTGTCGGAGGGCTTGGAAGCAACTTCCTTGACCATCTGCGCGCCCATGTTCTCGAATTTGTCCTTCAGCTCGATCTCTTTCGCGACCGACACGCCGTCCTTGGTGACTGTGGGGGCGCCGAAGCTGCGCTCGAGCACGACATTACGGCCTTTCGGGCCGAGGGTGACCTTGACCGCATCGGCCAGCACGTTCACGCCGGCAACGATCTTGTGGCGGGCGGACTCGTGGAATTTGACGTCTTTAGCTGCCATTTGAATTTCTCCTGAATGTGTCTGTGGTTTACTCGACGACGCCCATCACGTCTTCTTCGCGCATCACCAGCAGCTCCTCGCCCTTGACCTTGACGGTCTGGCCGGAGTACTTGCCGAAGAGGATCTTGTCGCCAACCTTGACGTCGAGCGGCAGGACTTTGCCGTCATCGGTTTTCTTGCCTTTGCCCACGGCCAGCACTTCACCCTGATCGGGTTTTTCGGCGGCAGTATCGGGGATCACGATGCCGGAAGCGGTTTTGCGCTCCTCTTCCAGCCGCTTCACGATGATGCGGTCGTGCAACGGACGAATTTTCATGGGTACGTCTCCTCAGAACGGTTGAATGATCAGGTGAACCGCGAGCGAGGCTGCTAGCACTCGACTCCAGCGAGTGCTAATGGTAAAGACGTACGGGGCGGATTTCAAGGGGCCCGGAGCCGGGCCACCTTTGAAGCGAGTACTCGCTTACAATAATTTATTGTTTAAAAACAGATACTTAATGAGTATCGCCGGCAGGTACCGGGTAAATACGGGCGCGCGGAATACCGAAGCGATACACCGTGCGCCGATGGCCGCTGCAACGTGGCGGCTGCGGCGCATGCGGACAGGGCAAGCGGCGGCGCCCCTCCTCGGACAGCGTGGCGTCATCAGCCAGTTCCTGCCAGATGCCGCCACTGACCGGGCGGAAGGTCCAGGTGAGGTAGCCCCGGGCCGCGGCCAGTTCGACCAGTTCATCGGCGTCCGGCGCATCCGACACCACCAGATGATGGCCGTTCAGCGTGTGCGGATAGGCACCGAAGGCCTGCAGGCATTCGTACTGTTCGGTCGAGTCGGCGCCCGGCCGCAGGCAACCAGGCTGCTCGGCTCGCGCCACATCCCAGGCCCCCAGCGCCCAGCCGGCCTCCATCGCGGCATGGTCCACCGCGCGCAGGTCGCGCCAGCGCTGGTTCAATTGCAGCGAGGAGCTCGGCACCGGCGTATAGGTCACCACGTCGGCACCGTCCACGTCGGCGAGCGTCACCTTGGCGAAGCCGTGCCAGTGCAGGGTCAGGATCAGCGGCGTATCCGGACAGGGCACGGCGGCGAGGGTAATGCCGACGAGGGGCAATCCGGTGGAGGCCATCTGGCCTTCGATGCGTTCGAGAATTTCCATGCGCGAACATCTCCCGTGGTTGTTGGTACACTGCAAAACAACAAACGCCGAAAGTTTTGTGACTGCCTGCTCACTGCACAGCAAATCCGGTGCCACCTTGCCGCGTGCTGCCGCGGCCGGCGCCACCAGCCAATAACGGCTGTGCCGGATCTCGATTGAACGCAAAAAGTATTGGATAACTCCCGCCTCCCATGCAAACCAGCACTCGCAACCGTGTGCTGCTAGAACGCAGCCGCACCGCCGTGTGGCATCCGTGCACGCAGATGAAGCAGCACGAGACGCTGCCGATCGTGCCGATCGCGCGCGGCAAAGGCTGCTGGCTCTACGACTGCGACGGCCGGCGTTACCTCGACGCGGTGAGTTCCTGGTGGGTCAACCTGTTCGGCCACGCCGAGCCGCGCATCAATGCCGCGCTGGCGGATCAATTGCAGCAACTCGAGCATGTGATCCTCGCCGGCTTCACCCACGAACCGGTGGTCGCGCTTTCGGAACGGCTGTCGGCAAAGACCGGCGGCCGGCTTGGCCACTGCTTTTATGGCAGCGACGGCGCCTCGGCCACCGAGATAGCGCTGAAAATGAGCTTCCATTACTGGCGCAACAGCGGCAGTCCGGAGAAGACGGAGTTCATCAGCCTCGCCGGCAGCTACCACGGTGAAACCCTGGGCGCGCTGTCGGTCACCGATGTCGCGCTGTTCAGGGACACTTATGCGCCGCTGCTGCGCCCCAGCCGGCGGGTGCCCAGCCCGGACTGGCGGCTGGCCGCGCCGGGGATGTCGCCGCGCGAGCATGCCATCGCCGCGGCGCAGGCACTGGAAAGCCACCTCGAACAGCATCATGCGGTCACCGCCGCGCTGATCGTCGAGCCGCTGGTGCAGGGCGCCACCGGCATGGCGATGTATGACGCGGAGTATCTGCGCCGCGCCCGAGCGGCCTGCGACCGCCACGGCGTGCATCTCATCGCCGACGAGATCATGACCGGCTTCGGGCGCACCGGCAGTTTCTTCGCTTACGAGCAGGCCGGCATCACGCCGGATTTCCTGTGCCTGTCCAAAGGCATCACCGGCGGCTATCTGCCGCTGTCGGCGGTGCTGACCACCGACGGGGTGTATGCCGCGTTCTATGACGATGAAGTCACGCGCGGCTTCCTGCATTCGCACTCCTATACCGGCAATGCCCTGGCCTGCCGCGCCGCGCTGGCCACCCTGGACATCTTCGAGCAGGATGATGTCATCACCGCCAACCGCAACAAGGCCGCGCAGATGAGCGCGCGCTGCGCGGCACTCGCCACGCACCCGCGGGTGCGCAACTTCCGCACGCTGGGCATGATCTGGGCCTTCGAGGTCGCGGATGCGCAACCGGGCTTCGCGCGCCGGCTGTTCGAGGCTGCGCTGGCGCGCGGCGTGCTGCTGCGGCCCATTGGCGGCACTGCGGGAAGCACCGTGTACTTCATGCCCCCGTATGTGATCAGTGAAGAAGAAATGGACTGGCTGGTGTCGAACACGATGGCGGCACTGGAGGCGGCACCGTGACGGCGCAGTTGCGCATTGTCTCCGGCGGCCAGACCGGTGCGGACCGCGCCGCGCTCGATGCCGCGCTGCAAGCGGGGGCGCCTTGCGGCGGCTGGGCGCCGGGCGGGCGCATGGCCGAGGACGGGCCGCTCGCCGCGCGTTATCCGCTCCAGGAAATTCCCGGCGCCGGTTACATCGAGCGCACCCGTGCCAACGTCGCCGACAGCGACGGCACCGTGATCCTGCATGGTGGCGCGCTCGAAGGCGGCACGCTGCAGACGCAGCGCTTCTGCGCGGAACTGGACAAACCCTGCCTGGTGATCGCCCGCGAACAGTTCGACGAATCGCAGGCCGCAGCGGAAATCGCGCGCTTCGTCGCGGCCCATGGCATCCATCGCCTCAACGTTGCCGGCCCGCGCGCCAGCAAACAGCCGCAGATCTACGCCTATGTGCACGCGGTGATCAGTCGCCTGCTGGCCCGGGAAGCCGCGGCGGCATGAAACTCACTTTCCTCGGCGCCGCCGGCGAAGTCACCGGATCGTGTTACCTGATCGAGGCGCAGGGGCTGCGCGTGCTGGTGGACTGCGGCATGTTCCAGGGGGGGCGCGACGCCGATGCGAGGAACTACGCGCCCTTCAGTTTCGCGCCGGAAAGCCTCGACCTGGTGCTGCTCACCCACGCCCATATCGACCACTCGGGACTGCTGCCGCGGCTGGTGGCGCAGGGTTTCCGCGGCCGCATCCACACCACGGCCGCCACCGCCGACCTGCTGCAGGTGATGCTCGCCGATTCCGCGCACATCCAACAAAAGGAAATGGAATGGCGCAACAAGGCCGGCGCCCGCGGCGCCGGCCGCCCGCCGCTGTACACGCTGGCCGAGGTGCAGCGCACGCTGCGCCAGCTCTCGCCGGTGGACTACGACAACGAGATCGCGCCGCACCCGGGCCTGCGCTGCCGCTTCCGCGATGCCGGCCACATCATCGGCTCGGCGATCATCGAGCTGTGGGTGAACGACGGCGGCGCCACGCACAAGCTGGTGTTCTCCGGCGACCTCGGCCAGCCCTCGCGGCCGCTGGTGCGCGACCCGACGCCGATCGACTCGGCCGACGTGCTGGTGGTCGAGTCCACCTACGGCAACCGCCTGCACAAGAACCTTGACGATACGCTGGCCGAACTCGAATACGCAGTGACCGACACGCTCGTGCGCAAGAAGGGCAACGTCATCATCCCCGCCTTTGCGGTCGGCCGCACCCAGGAAATCCTGTATCTGCTGGTGGATCTCTACCGCCAGGGCCGGATGCCGGAGATGGATATCTACGTCGATTCGCCGATGGCGCTGAAGGCCACCGACATCACCGCCCGCCACTGGGGCCTGCTCGACAAGGATGCCGCCGCCATGCTGCGCTGGATGCAGAAACGCAGCGGCAAGCCGCGCATCCATTTCGTCGAGGATGCAGTCGAGTCGGCGGGCCTGCAGCGCATCAAGCGCGGCGCGGTGATCATTTCCGCAAGCGGCATGTGCAACGCGGGGCGTATCAAGCAGCACCTGCGCCACAACCTGGGCCGCCGCGATTCGACGGTGATCATCGCCGGCTTCCAGGCCGCGGGCACGCTCGGCCGGCGCCTGGCGGATGGCGCAAAATCGGTGCGTCTGTTCGGCATCCCGGTGCCGGTGAAAGCCGACATCTACACCATCGGCGGCCTCTCGGCCCACGCCGACCAGGCCGCCCTGCTCGGCTGGCTGCAGCATTTCAAACGCCAGCCCCGCCGCAGCTTCATCGTGCACGGCGAGCGCGAGACCGCCACCGTGTTCGCCGCGGCGATCCGCGAGCGCCTCGGCTGGACTGGCATCGACATCCCCGCGCTGCACAGCGCGATCATCCTCTGAAGCGAAAGCCCCGCCCCATGCGACTCTCCGACTGCCGCGCCCCGCTTTTTGCACTGCTGCTGGCCCTGCCGCTGCTGAGCCTGCTGCCCGCCACGGCGGCGGCGCAACTGCCGAGCCCGCTGCCCGAGCCGGTGGCGCGCGCGCTGGCCCAGGCCGGCATTCCCGAAGCGGCGATCGGCATCTATGTGCACGAGATCGGCGCCGAGCAGCCGGTGCTCTCGGTCGGCGCAGAGCGTTCGCTCAATCCGGCCTCGAGCATGAAGATCGTCACCACCTACGCGGGACTCGAGCTGCTGGGTCCGGCCTATGTGTGGAACACCGACGTGCTGATGGACGGCGCGCTGCAGGGCGAGGTGCTCAACGGCAACCTCTACCTGCGCGGCGGCGGCGATCCCAAACTGACGCTGGAAAACTTCTGGCTGCTGCTGCGCAACCTGCGCGCGCGGGGTTTGCGTGAAATCCGCGGCGACCTGGTACTGGACCGCCGCCTGTTCGCGGAAGAAGCGCAGGACCCCGGCCAGTTCGACGACCAGCCGACGCGGCCCTACAACACCGTGCCCAGCGGGCTGCTGGTCAATTTCAAGGCGGTGACGCTGCAGTTCATCGCCGACGCCGCCAGCCGCTCGGTTCGCATCGTCGCGGAGCCGGCGCTGCCGCAGGTGCAGATCGTCAACCAGCTCAAGCTCAGCGACGGCCCCTGCGGCGAATGGCTGTCGCGGGTGAAGATCGACACCCAGGGCAATGCCGACGGCGCGCGGCTTGCATTCAGCGGCAGTTTTCCGCTGGACTGCGGCGAGCGCCAGCGCAGCTTCAGCGTGATGGGCCACCGCCAGTACATCGGCGCGCTGTTCGCGCTGCTGTGGCGCGAGCTGGGCGGCAGCTTCTCCGGCCAGGTGCGCGACGGCGCGGTGCCCGATGCGGCGCGGCCGCTGACCAGCGCGCGCTCGCAGTCGCTGTCGGAAATCGTGCGCGACGTGAACAAGTACTCCAACAACGTGATGTCGCGCCACCTGTTCCTGTCACTGGCGCTGGGCGCGGCATCGCCGGGCATGGCTGTGGCGGCCCCCGCCGCCCCGGCAACCACGGCGGCGGCGGCCAATACCGTGCGCCAGTGGCTGGCGCTCAAGGGCATCAGCGCGCCGGAGCTGGTGCTGGAGAACGGCTCGGGGCTGTCGCGCATCGAGCGCATCAGCACGCGCAACCTGGGCGCCGTACTGCTCAATGCCTGGGGCAGCGCGGTGATGCCGGAACTGATCGCCTCGCTGCCGGTGGCCGCAGTGGACGGCACCATGCGTCGCCGCCTCAAAAGCAGCGAGATCGCCGGCCAGGCCCACATCAAGACCGGCTCGCTCACCGGAGTGCGCTCGATCGCGGGCTACGTGCTTGATGCCCAGGGCAACCGCTCGGTGGTGGTGTTCATGGTCAACCATCCCAACGCCCACCAGTCCCAGGCGGCAATGGATGCGCTGCTGCAGTGGGTGCACAACCGCGACAGCAACTGCTGCGGGCGCCAGCAGCGCACGCGCACAGGCAAGAAGTAGTTTTCGCTCGCCCCTTCAGGGGCAATTCGGATCGGCGGGCGGCGGTGCCGGCGACTGACCGCCCTTGAAAGCACCAAGCAGGCCGCCCACGGCACCGCCGATATTGCGCCCGAGGCTGCCGCCCAACGCGCCGCCGATTTCCGTGCCGGCGCGCTGCGCCGTGCCATCCGCCCCCGCCAGCGCAGGCCGCGGCGGGCAATTCGTGGCGGCAGCACCGCCGGTCGATGCCGCCGGTGGCGTTGCGGCTGCCGGCGCTGCGGTCTGGACAGAGCCGCCCTGATCCGCACGCACGAACAGACGCGGCCCCTTGGCACCGCCGGGCCAGGGCGTGCCCTCCGCAATCTCGCTGGCGGTATAGGGCTGGTTCTCGGTCACCAGTTCACCCACGGCCGGCGCCGGGTGGAATGAAAGCCGGACGATTTCCGTACCGCGGCCGAACACAAACTCGACGCGCGTGCCGGAAGTGAAATGCAGCTGGTTGCCGTGCAACGGGTTGCGAAACCACTCGCGGTTCATGCCATCCACTTCTGTGCGCCTGCGGATCACCGGATACCAGCGCGCCACCAGCTCCGCCAGCGACAGGTTGGTGGTATAGAAAAAGCGCCGGTAGGGCCCCGGTCCATCGCATTTCGGATCACCGGTCGTGCGCGGCCCGTCAAGGATCAGCCCATCCAGGCTGGGCACGCCCAGTTGCGCAGTGGTGGGCGGTTTGCGTGCAAGCGCGGCTCCTGCGGCCTCGGCGCGCTTGCGGTCAAAATCCACACAGTCGGCCCACGCTGCCGCAGCGGCGCCGATACCGAGTGCCGCAAGAAACAACGCCGGAAGGAATCGCATGGATTTTCTCCGTGACGGATCAATTATGGCCAGCGCCCGGTCCGGCAGACAGGGCTGCAGCCGCGATGCCGATGCTAGCGGAGTTTTCGGCCGCCGTGGGTTCAGCCCGGCCTCGCTGCAGGCCCGACACGCCGCACGCGGGTTGCTCCCGGATACATCACTGGAATTCAGCGCGGCGCTGCGATGCGCGCCTCGAATGCGCGAATCGCCTGCTCAAGCTCGCGGTATTCGGCACAGTCCGCCTTGCACAGGACTTCGAGTTCGCGCAAATGCTGGCGGGCGCGCGCGACGTTGCCCTGCATCAGCCAGGCTTCACCGATGTATTCATGCGCGCCGCGGTGTTCGGGATCGATCTCCAGCGCGCGGTGGTAGTGGCGGAACGAAGCCGGCAGGTCGCCGAGCTTGCGGTGGGCAAAACCGAGCAGGTTGAACACATCGGCGCTGCGCGGATGGCGCCGCGCCGCAAGTGCCAGATGCCGCGCCGCCTCGTCCCATTGCTGCGCCTTGATCGCGCGGAAGCCGGCATCGAAATCGGCATCGCCGGCCGGCGCAGCCGCGCCGGGCTCGTTGTAGACCGCGTGCGCGACGGCGGGCATCAGGGCCCCGCACAACAGCAGCACCGCCAGCAGCACGCGCATGATCCCCCCTCGCAAAACACCCGATGATGTCCGGGCCCGATGACAGCCGTGTTTCAGCGCGCGGCGGACATCGCCTTGCGCAACTGGCGCTGCATCAGCAGCCGCGACAGCGCATGCACCACCGCAGCCACCGCCAGCGCCCACAGGAAGGCGGCGCCGGTGCCGGTGCGCGGCAGCGCCCAGGCCAGCACCACGCAGAAGGTGGCGAAAGCATAGAGGCCATAGGCCATGCCGCGCAGCAGCTGGATGGTGGCGCCGGCCCCGGCGCTGCGGTGGGTGAACA
>JAJTHX010000399.1 GCA_021300125.1 Betaproteobacteria bacterium
ATGAAGCCGGCCGAACTCGGCCAGTTCCAGAAAAGCGAGCTTGAGAAATGGGCGCGCCTGGCCAAGGCGGCGAATATCGTGCCGGAGTAGATTTCGGGTGATGAAAAAAGGCGCCCGCGGGCGCCTTTTATTGTGACCCGGCAAGAATCAGAACGAGAACTTCACCTTGGGCTTCACCTGAATATCGGCATTCATCATGATCTGCGGCTTGGGCTGCTCGCGCACAAAGATGTCATACAGCAACAGCCAGCGACGGGTATCCGCATCCACTACAGGTTCAACGCCGTGGAAGGAGTTTTCTGTTTTCAGGAACACGAACATCGAGTTAGGCACGAAGGGGTTGGTATGCAGGCGCATGAAACCCTCGTGCGGGTAGTGCGGACCACCGGCACAGGTGAATGAAGGATCCTTGGGCAGATAGATCGAGGTGCCCATGTGCGCCTGCGACAGGTCTGGAGGCAGGTAAAACAGCACCGTGATGACCTTGCGCGGCGAGTCGGTATGCGGGCCCAGCTTGTAATTGGTGATGTCCTCCACCAGCAGGGACTCGGAATAAAACTCCATGTTCTCGCGGCCGGCGAAGCGCTGCTCGATGAAGGGCCTGAATTTCTGAGACAGCAGAGAGCCGAAGTTCCCCTTGACCACCAGCCAGTTGTGCATTTCGGTCCAGAAGGCCTTCTTCCCGTCCGGCAGCGTGGACAGGCTTTTCTGGCTCATGTCGAGCACGAACCGCTCCTTGTACCCGGTAACGTTGCGCGCCTTCTCGATCGGTATCATGACAGCCGGATCGGGCAGGTTGCGACGCAGCTCAGCGTAGAAGGAGTCGGGGAATACGTTCTCCAGGTAAAAGTGAGGGTACGGGAACAGGTTAATCTGTGCGTTCCCCACCTTGTAGGCGAGATGCAGCTCAGCGTCTAAAAACATATTCCGCGACCCCCTCGAAAGTACCTGACTTGCGCTCGGCCCTTTGCACCTGCGCCGGATCGTGCTTGAAGCCCATGCTGTTGAGTCCATGTACCATTTGCATGTGGTCACGCAGGTTCTGGTTGGTTTCGATCAGCAGTGACTTCATCTCCGGGCGTGCCAGTGTCTTGCGCGCGCCGGCAATGACCTTGGGCTCGAATCCGTCGACGTCGATCTTGATGTGGTTGGGCACCGGGATCGCGCCGCAATCGACAAAGGCATCGAGCGTGCTGGCATAGCAGCCCTGGACAAAGACCGTCCTCAGCGGCTTGTGCTCAAAATCCAGTGCCTCCCCCACGGAGTGGCAGGAGCCGCCGACGCGGAGGTCGGCCATGTGCAGATCGAACAGGCCTTCGGCATCTGACAAGCCGATGCAATAGGCCTTGACCAGATCCTTGAGCCCGTTGAGCTGGATGTTGCGGTTGAGCAGCGCGTAGTTCTGCGCCTCCGGCTCGAAGGCATAGACGCGGGTGCGCCGAGTGGCCGCCGCCCAGATGGTGTACATGCCGACGTTGGCGCCGCAATCGACAACGATTTCGCCGGGCTTGAAGCTGGCGATCCATTCCAGGGTCCAAGGCTCCTTGTCGTAGATCGAATCGACGCGCCAGCGCGTCATCTGGCTCGGCGTGGCGTAGATCATGGTCACACCATCATGCACCACTTCGCAGCGCGGATTGAGGCGCTCGTACTCTTCCAGCGTCAGACTCATGTTTTCCGCCGGCGGGGCCGGACTCTCCTGTTGCAATTCGTGGCGGGAATTTTAACCCAGCCAGTCCTGCCGGCACGCTAGCCAAGAACAATCGCTGTAAAATCCGCGTCACCGAAACACCCCGCCCCGGAGTCCCATCGTGCCGCAACCCCTCGAAAACGTGCGCATCATCGACCTCAGCACGGTCGTCATGGGTCCCTTTGCAACCCAGCTGCTGGGGGACCTCGGCGCCGACGTGATCAAGGTGGAGGCACCGGACGGCGACATCCTGCGCCACATCGCGCCGATGAAGAATCCGGCAATGGGCCACATCTTCCTGCACCACAACCGCAACAAGCGCTCGATCGTGCTCGACCTGAAGAAGCCCGAGGGCCTGGAAGCGCTGCACAAGCTGATCAAGACCGCCGACGTGCTGTTCTACAACGTGCGGCCGCAGGCGATGAAGCGGCTGAAGCTCTCCTACGAGGACGTGATCAAGATCAAGCCGGACATCGTCTACGTCGGCGCCTACGGTTTCGGCCAGCGCGGGCCCTATGCCGCGCAGCCCGCCTACGATGATCTGATCCAGGGCATGTCGGCCATTCCGGCGCTGTTCCACGAAGCCGGAGCCTCCGCGCCGCGCTACGTGCCGCTGGCGATTGCCGACCGCATCACCGGGCTGGCCGCGGTGAACGCCATCACCACCGCCCTGTTCGCCCGCAGCCGCACCGGCAAAGGCCAGTCGGTGGAGGTGCCGATGTTCGAGACCGTGACCCAGCTGGTGCTGGCCGACCACATGGGCGGCTTCACCTTTGACCCGCCCGACGGCCCCTACGGCTACGCCCGCATGCTCGCCGAGCACCGCGCGCCCTACCAGACCCGCGACGGCTACATGTGCGTGCTGATCTACAACGACAAGCACTGGCGCGCCTTTTTCAGGCTGATCGGCCAGGAGGCGATGTTCGAGAAGGACACGCGCTTCAGCAGCCACGAGGCGCGTTCGCGCAACATCGCCGAGGTCTATGCCTTTGCCGCTGAACAGCTGAAGCAGAAAACCAACGCCGAATGGGAAGTCCTGCTGCGCGAGGCCGATATCCCCTCGGCGCCGATGAAGGCCGTGGGTGATGTGCTCAACGACCCTCACCTTGAAGCGGTCGGCTTTTTCAAGCGCACGCAGCATCCCAGCGAAGGGGGCCTGCGCGAGATGACACTGGCCAGCCACTGGCCCGATGCCGGCGCGATGCCGCACCGCCCGGCGCCGCGCCTCGGACAGCACAGCGCCGAACTGCTGCGCGAGGCCGGCTACAGCGACGCCGACATCAACAGGCTGGCCGGGGCCGGCGCGACCAAACTGGCCTAGACGGGAAACTGCCTGCGGTACTGGATGAACCCGGAACGCTCGGCCACCCGGTCGTAAAGCCGCCGCGCCACCGCATTGCCTTCCTGCGTCAGCCAGTACACACGCGGCGAACCCGCCGCCTGTGCCCGCACATAGACCGCCACGATCACCTGCTGGTTCTTGCGAAAGGCGGTGCCGCCGGTCTGTGTGTTTTCAAATCGCGTCACGCACTCGAGGTAGGCGTCGCTCAAGGCTTTCCAGAAACCGTAGCTGCAGGTCCACAAGCGGTTTTCCTGGAATTGCTGCTGGCGCGAGGTCGCGAAGTAGTCCTGCGCGATCCGCCGCTGGTGGTTTTTCGCCGCACCGTCGAGCAGGTCGATGTTCTCGAACAGGCGGTCGGCCCTGAAGCCGGCGGTCTCGCGCAGGCTCTCCAGCCACTGCGGGATATCGGCCAGCGCCTTCAGGGGATCGGCCGGCAATTCGTCAATGATCTCCTTGGCCTTGCGCGCATCGGCCATCGGATGATCAACCTTGGCCCCGCCCAGAAAATTCAGCATGATTCTCCCCTGCACCCTGCTGTTTCAGCCAGTTCCGCCGCACTGCGACCGCTGAAAACCCTGCCGGATCACGCGCCGATGGCCCTGAGCCGTCCGCGGCCGGCATCAATGCCGCGCAGCAGGACCAGCCCGGCCACGAAAAAAGTCCCGGTGACCAGCATCGCCAGCCGGTGATCGCCACCGCTGATCCAGGACACTGCGCCGTAGGTCAGGGGTCCGAGGATGGACGAACACTTTACCGCGAACCCCCACAGCCCGAAAAACTCGGCTTCGCGTCCGGGCGGGCTGAGCCAGCCGACCAGCGCACGCCCTGCAGACTGGCTCGAACCCAGGCACAGTCCGACGCCGTTGGCGGCCAGCCAGAACAATGCCGCGCTGTCGGCACGCCAGGCGAGCAGTACGGTGAGTATCCAGCCGGCAAGGATCAACGCAATCGCGCGCACATGACCAAGCCGGTCCTGCACGTAGCCGAAAGCCAGTGCACCGATGGCGGCGGTGATGTTGACCACCAGGATCAGTTGCAGCGTATCGCGCAGCGTGAAACCCATCGCCTGCTGGGCGTAGATCGCGGCGAGTGCGATCACGGTCTGGATGCCGGCCTGGTAGCAGGTCAGGCAGAACAGGAAACGCCGCAGGTCGGGAAAGTCGCGCATCACCTGCAGCGCGGTGCCGGCGAGCGCGCGCCAGGACGAGGCCGGCATTTCGGGCCGCGGCTGTGCGCGCTCGCGCAGGAACAGGAAGGTCGGCGTGCTCGCGAGCACGAACAATCCGGCGGTGATCAGCATCGTCACCGGTACGAACTCGTCGGCGCCTGCGCCGCCGGCCTGGGCCTGGCTGACATAGACCAGGCACAGCCCCAGCGCAACCAGTCCGCCGAGGTAACCGAGGCCCCAGCCCCAGCCTGAAACGCGGCCCATCGCCTCGCCGCGAGCCAGTTCGGGCAGGAAGGCGGCAATCAGGTTCTCGCCGGTGCCGAAAAAAAAATTCGACAGCACGATCAGCAGCATGGCCAGCGCCACATCGCCACGGCCGGCCAGCGCCAGCGCCGCGGTGAACAGCACGCAGCCGGCGGTACTCATCAACAGCAGGTGTTTTTTTGCAGCGTGGCGGTCGGCCCAGGCGCCAAGCGGCGGTGCGGTGACCATGATCAAGGCATAGGACAGCGCCAGCGCCGAAGTCCAGGCAAAAGTGGCCCAGGGCGCATTACCGGCCACCTCGGCGACGAAATAGGCGCTGAACAGCGCCGTGATCACCACCGTGGTGTAGCCGGAATTGGCGAAATCATAGAGGGCCCACGACCAGACCTCTCGCGGCCGCACGCCAGTCGCAAGATCTCCGCCAGGTGCGTTGCTCACGTCCCTCCCGCGGAATCAGCGGCGCGTTTACCCGGAGGCTCGGCGAAGTAGCCGCATCCTCGCGCGGCGGCGCGCAGCAGGTGGCCCAGCCGCGGTCCGGCCAGGCACAGGATCAATCCGAAAAACACCCACATCACGATCAGCATCAGGCTCATGACAGTCATCCCGTTTAGGTATTGCCGACCGGACTCTTGCAACAGCCGTACCAGCAGGCCGCGCCGACGAGCGTGGAGCGTCAAGGCACCAGCGGTCATGCGGCGGAAGCCGGTGTTGAAAACCGGACAAGGCAGCCGAAAAACCGGCGTGAGAAATCGCACCGGAAGGGTGAGGCCGCGATGTCTTGGGAAGGCAACAAACATAGCAAAAAAATACAGGGGGTTCCGGCCTGGTTTCAGGGACTGTTGGTCCCGGACGACAAAGGCCAACCGAATGAACAATCAAGTCATTGATTTGATTAATATTTTTTTGGCTTGGGACCTGCCCGCCAGACCAGGAAATCATTTCTGGAGGATTCACCACATGACCCGAGCCCTTGATTCACGCTTGGGCGCAGCCCTGATCGCCGGGGCCTGGCTGACTCTGGCCGGTTGCTCGACCCCACCAACCAACGCACAGGTCGGCGCCACTGCCGGTGCCGTCATCGGTGGCGGGGTCGGCTCCGCACTGACCGGCGGCAGCACCGCCGGCACGGTGGCCGGTGGGGGTGCCGGTGCTGCGGTCGGCCACGAGATCGGCCGCCGCGTGACATAGCGCAATCACAACAGACCCCTGTTTTCCCCGGCGCACCCCGAAGGCAATCACCTTGGGGTCAAGCCGGGGTTTTTTTGTACCGGCCGGGAGCAAACCATGCCGCGTCAGCGCGGATCGATCGGTGTCAGGCTCGCGCCTCCGAGCAGCGACTCCAGCCAGGCACCTTGCGCAAACAGCATCGCCTCGCCTTTGGGCTTGCCGATGACCTGCAGACCCAGCGGCAGCCCCGACGCCGTGAATCCCCCGGGCAGTGCCAGCACCGGGCAGGCAGTCATCGTCACTGCCGTCGTGAGAATCAGCCAGTCCATGTAGCCGGCAAAACGCACGCCACCCCAGGCTTCGGGGTAACGCCAATCGGCATCGAAGGGCGGACAGAGCGTGGCCGGACAGAGCAGCAGGTCGTAATCCCGGAAGAATGCCGCGGCGCGGCGGATCACCTCGCCCTGGGCAATTTCCGCCGACACCACATCGGTCAGCTTCAGGCCGAGACCGAACTCGACGTTCTCGATCACCTCGGGCTTGAGCAGGTGGCGGTGCTGCGCCAGCAGCGGCGCGA